>JBBRUE010000531.1:0-5433 GCA_038248085.1 Myxococcales bacterium
CACCACGGTCTCTCCGGTGGTGGCGCGATCGACGCACGAGCAGGCGCCGATCTCGACGTCGTCTTCGATGCGCACGATGCCGGCCTGGGGGATCTTCACGTGCTCGGGCACCGACATGTCGAGCGCGAAACCGAAGCCGTCGGCGCCGATCACCGCGCCGGGGTGCAGCAGGCAGCGGGCACCGACGAGGCAGCGGTCCATCACCGAGACGTTGGCGGAGAGCACGGTGTCGTCGCCGATGCTGGCCCCGTCACCGACGTAGGCCCCGGGGAAGAGCACCGCGCGGGCCCCGATATTGGCGCCGGCCGAGACGAACGAGAAGTCCATCAGCGTCGCCGAGGGATCGACGTACGCGGTGGGGTGCACGCTCGCCTTCGCGGAGATGCCCGGCTCGTGTTTCTTCGGCGGGTGGAACACCTGGGCGATGCGCGCGAAGGCGAGGTGCGGGTGCGGCACCTTGAGGTACGTGGCCGCGCCGCGCGGCGGGGCGTCGGCGGCGACCAGCACCACCGAGGCCTTCGTCGCCGCGAGCTCCTTCTTGTACTTCTGGTTTCCGTAGAAGGAGAGCTGGCCGGGCTTCGCCTGCTCCAGGCCGGCGACACCGGTGACGTGGACGTCAGCGTCGCCTTCGAGGGTGCCACCGACGAGCGCGGCGAGTTCCGTGGCTGTCTTCACTTCGTGGGCGCATCCTTGGGCGCGGGCGCAGACGGGGCAGGAGCAGCGGGCGCGGGGCTGGGAGGCTTCACGCCCTTGACCGGGTACTTCTCGTTGTAGGTGCGCACCAGCTCGTTGGTGAGGTCCATGCTGGGCAGGGCGTACACCAGCCCGGAGTCGGTCTTCTCGAAGACCATCACCAGCCCTTCGCGCTGGGCGATGCCGGCGACGATGGGGTCCATGCGGTCGAAGATCTTCTTGAGCTCGACGCGCTCCTTCTCGACGAACTCGACCTGCAGCTTCTGGCCCTTCTCGCTGATCTGCATCAGGCGGCCCTGGAGCTGCTTCATCTTCTCGACGCGCACCTCCTCGCTCATCGCTGACGCTTGTCGGTCGAGCACCATGCCGTCTTCGCGGAGCTTCTTCTGCTCGCTCTCGAATTCGGCCTTCTTCTTGTCGATCTCGGCCTTGAGCTTCGTCTTGGCTTGCTGGCCCTCGCTGACCTCCATCAGGGCGCGTTGGAGGTCGACGTAACCGACCTTGAGGTCGGCCAAAGCGGCCGAAGCGGTCAGGGTGAGCATCAGGAGAAGCGAACGGCACATGGAAGACCCCTTGGAAAAACGGGCGGTCCCTACTATCAGCACCGGCGTGGAAAAGCGGCGAATCCTCCTCATCGACGACAGCGAGATCACGCTGCAGATGGAGAAGGCAGTTCTGGAAGAGCGTGGGTACGACGTACGCGGCGCAGCTACGTTGATGGAGTTCGAGCGGCTGCTCGGCGAGTTCCGCCCCCACCTGATCCTCACCGACATCCACATGCCGGAGGCGACGGGCGCGGACATCTGCCGCACGCTGAAGAACGAGTACAACACCCAGGACATCCCCATCGTCCTCTTCAGCTCGCTCAACGACGAAGAGCTCGAGAAGCTGGCCGGCCAGGTCGGCGCCGATGGCTTCCTCTCGAAGTCGCACGGGTTGGAGGCGCTCGGTGAGAAGGTCGACGAGCTGGTGGAGAGCATCATCTGGTGAGCTGATCGCGCTGGCCGTGGTGCTCGCGGGGTGTTCGACCCGGGACACGCGGCCGCCGGGCTCACCGACGGCGCCGAAGCAGGTCACCCTCTTCTTCACGGCCGAGGTGCGCGGGTACCTCGGCCCGTGCGGCTGCAGCGAGAACATGCGCGGCAGCCTCTCGCGCGCGGCGTACCAGGTGGCCGAGGCGCGCAAGGCCGGCGGCGTGGTGCACCTGGTGGACTGCGGCGACGCGCTGTTCGGGGAGCCGGTGATCCCCGAGGCGGCGGTGCCCCAGCAGGAGCGCAAGGCGAAGACGCTCGCCGACGCCTGGAAGGTCATGGGGCTCTCGGTGCGGGCCACCGGCCCCCTCGACGACGCGCGCGGCGCGGCGTTCCACGCGGCCCTCGGGTTGCCCGAGTTGAAGAGCGGGAGCTTCCAGGTGCTCGACGGGGTCGCCGTGGTGAGCGCGCCGACGCTCGCGGCCGCGGTGGCGCTGGCCCCGGAGGCGAAGCAGGCCGGCGGGGTCTTCGTGGTGGCGATCGTGCCGGTGCCGTTCGACCAGCTCCTGCGCGAGGCGGTCGACGCGCCGGGCATCGGGCTGGTGATCGCCGCGCGCTCGAGGGACGCGTTCGCCGCGGAGGAGAGCCGGCTGGCGGGCGGGACGACGAAGGTCGCGCAAGTGCAGAGCAAGGGCCGCTCGCTGCTCAAGGTGAGCGTCTCGTTTCGCGGTGACGCGACGGTGGCGTGGCTGCGCGGCGATGGGGAGCGCGATCGCGAGCTGTATGCGCTCGACCAGCGCATCGAGCTGCTCCGCGCGCAGGTCAACGAGCCGATGCTCGCCGAGGAGATGAAGGCGCTGCGCAAGGGCAAGCTCGAGGAGGTCATTGCGCGGCGGGAGGCCCTCGCCTCGGTGCCGATGGTGGTGCCCACCGATCGGAGCACGGTCACTGCGCGCTTCGTGCCGCTGGAGTCGACGTTCCCGAAGGACCCCGCGGTGCAGGCGCTGGAGAAGGCCTACGACGTCGACGTGGGGCTGCTGAACCTGGCGTGGGCGAAGGAGAAGGGCGTGTCGTGCCCACCCGCGACTGCGCAGCAACCGGGACTCGTCGGCACGGCGGCCTGCATCGCGTGTCACCCCGAGGCGGGCGCGGTGTGGAAGACGACCAGGCACCCGTTGGCCTACGCCTCGCTGCAGGCGAAGGGGAAAGAGAACCACCTCGACTGCGTGACCTGCCACGTCACCGGCTGGCAGCAACCGCAGGGCGTGTGCCGCATCGACCAGACGGAGAACCGGCGCGAGGTGGGCTGCGAGGCCTGCCACGGCCCGGGGAGCGTGCACGCGCTGGTGCCGATCAAGGGCAACATCCCCCGGCTGGCGGAGCCGAAGGTGTGCGTGGGGTGTCACGATCGCGAGAACTCGCCGCACTTCGACTTCGGCGCGTACCTCGAGAAGATCGTCGGCCCCGGGCACGGCAAGCCGCGCGCAGACGCCGGGAGCTGAGTGCTTGTTCGCTACCGGCGCGCCCTGAAGCAGCGCGGGCCGTCAGAACGCCTTCTGGAACTGCAGGTTGAACGCCGCGCCGAGCGGCGCGTTCGGTCGAAACTCGAAGACCGTGTACGCGTCGACCTGAAACATGTCGTGCATCAGCAGGTGCATCCCGAAGCCGAACGCGTCGGCCAACTGCGCCTCGACCGTGCCGAGGTCGCGGTGGGGAAACGCCATGAGCACGAGGTCGTGGAACAGGCTGGCCTTGAGCAGGTCACGAGCGATCGAGAAGCGGAACTCGAGCGAGAGATTCACCGCCGAGCGCACGAACTGGGTGGCGAAGACCCCGCGCGTGAAGTGCCCGAGCGACACCTCGTCGTGAAAGGTCACCTCGCCCCACGACAGGTGGCCCACGCTCTTCACCCAGAAGTCGTGCCAGCCGAAGGGCCAGACCTGACGGTAGCTCGCCTGCAGCCAGCCCAGCCCCGGGTCGAGCCCCACGGGCACGTACTGGCGCACCTCGAGCTCGAGCACGTGCCGGCGATCCCACCGGAGAATCTGCGGGTCCACCACCCACTCGGCGACCAGCCGCAGGAGCGGTCGGCGGCGATCGAGGCGCTCGACCCGCACCACCTCGTCGGGCGCCACCTCGCCGGGCCGCACGATGAACCCGAACAGGCGGCGCCACTCGAAGCCGGCGCCGACATGAAAGTGGAGGCCCTTGCTGACCTGGAGTTGCACCTGCGCCGTCGCGGCCACGCTGACCGCCCAGTAGTTCTCGAGGAACAGGTCGGCGCGCTGCCGCGCCACCCAGTCGTTCTGCACCCACAGCCCGGGCCGCAGCAGCGCCAGCAGCTGCGGCGCGTCGTAACGAACCTGCGTGTAGCCGCGCGAGAAGGCGACGTAGAACCGCTCGGTGTCGAGCCGCGAGCGCAGCCCGAAGCCGCCCGTCGCGCCCATGGTCAGCCGGTCGCCGGTGAAGAGCAGGTCGCCCCAGGTGTTGCTCAGGCCGGACTCGAAGCCGTCGACCGCGGTGGTGCGCAGCATGAGCCCCAGCCCCGTGCCCGGGCCCTTGCTCGGGAAGTAGATGCGCACCTCGTAGGGCCGCCGCACGTGCACCATCGGGTCGCCCTGCATCGCGAGGTCGAAGGCCACCGGCAGCGCGGCCAGCTGCGGGCCCGCGTGCACCACCTCGCCCGAGTGCACGAGTTCCCAGCGCACGCCCTTGAGCCCGAGGTCGCGCGAGAGCTCCTGCACCTGGCGATCGAGCAGCGGCCGGTTGAACACGTCGTAGGGAATGCTGAACGACAGCTTGAACCGCACCTGCTGAAACGAGAGCTGGCCGATGTAGAGCACCCGGTCCAGTTGGCCCTCATCGAGCTGCACCACGACCTCTTCACCCTCGACGGCGACGCCGACCGTCGCCAGCTGGAAGCCGGTGCGCTCGAGGTAGGCGACGAACTGGCGCTGCACGCTGGCGGCAGTCTCGGCGGTGGGCCGCGCATCGGGCGGCAACACCAACATGTCGAGGTAGACCTCGGGCGGCAGCACGCGAGCGCCGACGATGCGCACGGTGACCCGCGGCACGATGCGCTCCTCGGTGTGGGTGCCGCCGTCGTTCGCCGCGGAGCTGTCGATGACCTGTCCACGCTCACCCGCGTCGGGTGAGAAGCCCCCGTCGACGCTGGACCCCGCCGCGACGGACACGGTGGCCAGGAGACCGGCAGCGGCGAAGGTGAACAATGAGACTGCGTAGCCTCGCGGCCCACCCGCGTCCACGCCGTTCGCCGGCGCGGGGGGATCCCCTATGCTGCGCCGCATGGCCTGAGTCGGCGAGGGCCACACCCGTCGTCACGCCCGTGAACCCATGAACGCACCCTCCGAATACCCATACCTGCAGGCCGAGCACACCCCCGTCGACAGCGAGTCAGCGGCGACGCCCTGCACCGTGACGGGTGAACTGCCCCGCGACCTGGTGGGGACCTTCGCGCGCAACAGCGCCAACCCCCGCTTCGAGCCGCTGGGCCGCTATCACTGGTTCGACGGCGACGGCATGGTGCACGCGGTGTCCGTGCGCGACGGGAAGGCGACCTACCGCGCGCGGTGGGTGCGCACCGAGGGCCTCCGCCTCGAGGAGGAGGCCGGGCACGCCCTCTTCACCGGCATCCTCGAGAAGCCCCGCGCCACAGCGCCCGCGCCGCTCAAGGACACCGCGAACACCGACCTCGTCTGGCACAACGGCAAGCTGCTGGCGCTGTGGTGGCTGTCGGGGACGCCCTGCG
>JBBRUE010000532.1:0-5429 GCA_038248085.1 Myxococcales bacterium
CCTCGTGCGGCGGGCCGACGGTGCCCTGGTCTTTCCCCGGCTGCGCGATGTGGGAAATCGTCCAGTTCTCCGTCATGCCGTAGAGCTCGCCGATCTTCAGGCCCAGGTCCGCGTACCAGCGCAGCAGCTCTGGCGGCGTGGGCGCCGAGCCGGTCACCGACCAGCGCACCTGGTCGAGCCCGAGGCCCTTGAGCACCTTCTTCCCCACGAGGCCCTTCACGAAGGGGATCTTCAGGAGCCAGGCCAGCTTCTTCTCCGGCAGCTTCGTGAACACGCCCGCCTGGAACTTCAGCCACAGCCGCGGCACCGTGCCGAAGAGCGTGGGCCGCGCGCGCTGAATGTCCTGCACGAAGGTCTCGAGGCCCTCGGCGAAGAAGAGCTGGTAGCCCACCTTGAAGTTGCTCGTCTCCATGATGCCGCGCTCTGCCACGTGGGCCAGCGGCAGGTAGGAGAGGAGCCGATCGGCCGGGGTCATCTGCGCCAGGTCGGCGAACCGGAACGCGGAGGCCATCGTTCGGAAGCTGTGCATCACGCCCTTGGGCTCACCGGTGCTTCCCGAGGTGTAGATGATGGTGGCCAGCTCGTCTGGCGGCCTGGTGACGCGGCCCACGAGCGGCGCGTGCTTCTGCACCAGGTCTTCCCACTTCTCGGCGCCCGGCACGCTCGGCGCGAGGGGCAGCGCCACCCGCTTGACTCCCGCGGGGATGCCCGGCTCCATCGCGGGGAAGCCGTCGAGCTTGCCGACGAAGAGGAGCGAGGTCTCGCTGTGCTCGAGGATCTGCCGGATGCTCGCTGCGGTGAGCGTCGGGTACACCGGCACCGTCACGTGGCCCGCGAGCCAGATGGCCAGGTCCGACAGGAGCCACCAGGCGCAGTTCTTCGAGAAGATGGCGATGCGACTCCCCGGTGGAAGCCCGAGCGACTGGAGCCACGTCGCCATGCGCCGCGCCTCGTCGAGCGCCGCGCCGAAGGTGTACGTCTTGAGCACGCCGCCACCCATCGGTTGCGTCATCCACAGGTCGCCCGGCCGCTGCGCTTCGTGGTCCTGGATGTAGTCGAGCTGACTCTTCATGGCCCGAGGCATAGCCCGATTCACCGGCCCGGAGGTCGGAGGGGCCGACGTTTCGCTCAGAACCGCGCGAGCAGGTGGGTGATGTGCCCATCAGTCGAATACAGCGCGAAGCCCTCACCGGTGCGCAGGAAGGCCACGGTCGTCGGCAGGAAGGCCGGCGAGAGGAACCGGAACTCCACCTTCCAGGGAACTGCTGGCGCTGGGCACGACGACAGGCCTCTGCCCGCGAGCCACATGCCGTGCATGAGCGCGCTGCGGTGCCCCATCAACCGCGCCGACCAATCAGACATGTGAATGGGGTCGACGTTGTTGGTGAGCAGGCCGTAGCGACGGCCTTGCCCGTCGGGCAGCACCCATCGCTCCGCAGCGTCGAGGTTGGGCGCCGCCGGTCTTGGCTTTCCGCCCGTGCGCTGGCCCGAGCGCGTGCGCCGGAACGCGAGGGTCGTGCTGCGCCAACTGAGGAGTCCGTCGATGGTCAGCTCGCTCACGATGGAAAGCTCGAAGCCCCGCTCGACCGCCGTGATGGACGAGAGCTCGCAGCGCATGCGCCAGGCCCCCAGGCGGAGCGGCGCGAGCACTTCGATGGTCTCTGTCTTGTGAATGAGACCGAGCGGCGGGAACGGGAAGCGCGCGTCGTTCACCAGCGAGAAGTGCAGGTGGGTCAACAGGGCATACGGCAGCGTCGGCGCCAGGCCTGGCTGCTTCCAGGCGACGAAGTCGGCGAACCGCGCGGCGTGCGCTCCCGTCAACCCGAGTGCGCCTTCTCGCACGATGCCGCGCACCGACGACGCGTCCGCTGGAGTCCTTTGCTTGCTGAGCGAGTTCACGACGGTGCGCGCGCCGCTGAGCGCCAGAGACAGCCGAGCTGAGACCATCAAGCCCTCCTTGGTCGTTTTGAACCAAATCACCGACGACAGCGCAGGTCAGGTGCTCTTCGGGGTGAGCACCCCTGAGGATCCCCGCATCATCGCCGCGAGCTCAGCCGCGCTGAGGAACATGCGCAGCGGGTGGTCGGGGACCTCCCTGAAGTCCCAGCGGCGGTAGAAGGCCTGAGTGGGCTCGTCGAGACAGGCGAGCACCACGGCGACATCGGGTCGCAAGGCGACCGGCAGACGCTTCGCAACCCGTCACTCCGCCCGCGGGCCCCGCACGACGAACACCGGCCGGTGACACCCGCGCAGCACGGCTTCGGCGACCGAGCCGCGCACCGCCCGCGTCACCCCGGACCGCCCGTGCGAGGCAATGACCACCGTGTCGACGCCCAGCTGCTCGGACAACGCGACGAGGGCCTCGGCGGGGTCCGCCGACCGCAACACCTCGGTGCGCGTCTGCACCACCCGGTCCCCGGCGCGGCTCGGCACGAGGGCGCGCAGGCGCGAGGCGATCTCCGCTTCCACCCGCGGGCTCGCGTGCGGCGTCGGCAGCGTCGGCGCATAGAGATCGGCGAGCTGCCCGGCCACGCCCTCGGTCGGCGTGACGTGCGCCAGAATGACCTCCCCGCCGGGGTCGACGAGCGCGTAGGCCCAGGCCACGGCGGCGTTGCCCAGGGCCGAGAAATCGGTCGCCGCCAGCACGCGCTTGAGCCGCGGGGGCGGCGTCAACCCGCCAGCGCTCAGCCCATCGGGAGGCACCAGCACCACCGCCATGCGCGCGAGGTGCAGCGTGGCCGCCGAGACGCTCCACATGCGCGACAGCCCGCGGCGGCGGTGCGTGCCCACCACCACCATCTGGCACCGCTCGGCCTCGGCAAGCTCCAGCAGGTGATCCGCGATGCGCCCCAGGCCCAGCTTCGCGCGGAAGAACAGCTCGCCCTGACCCGGGAGCGAGGGCACTGCGTGCTTGAGGTCGCGCTCGATCAACTGCTCGACGAGCGGGTCGGGATCGGTGAAGGAGAACCGTCGGCCTCCGACCCCGTACTGCTGGTGGGCCTCCTCGGCGTAGTAGACGCGGCCGAGCACCACGTCGACCGCCGACACCTCGCGCAGCTTCGTCACCCACCGCAACGCGCTCGCGCTCGCCTCGCCATCGTCCACCCCGACCAGCACGCGCAGAGGCTTGCCCGCGGCCCACTCGCTGAAGCTGTCGCCTTCGCGCACCACCAGCACCGGCACCTCGGTCGAGTGGGCGAGCCGCTCGCTGGTGCCCCCCAGCTTGTACAGCGGGCTCATGCCGTGGCCCGAGGAGCCGACGACGATCAGCTTCACGTCGTGGTGCTTGGCAAAGTCGCGCACCACGTCGGCCGCCCGGCCCAGCTTCACCGCGGTCTGCACCTTGCCCGGCCTCGGCTTGAGTCGCGACGCGGCCTCCGCGAGGCGCTCGGCGAGCATCTCCTGCACCTTCTCCTGCGAGGCGGCGGTCATCAACTCGACGCCGGGCTCCTGGACGTGCAGCAGCCACAGGGACTGGCCCAGCCGCTCCGCCAACGCCGCGGCTGCCTGTTCCGCACCCCGGGCCTGCTCCGAAAAGTCAGTCGCGCAGAGAATGGTCATGCCGTCGGAGTGTTCATCGTCCGTGCCACGAGGGTCGATGCACCCCCGTGCGTCTTGCACTCCCGGCACGGCAGCCTTTGCGCGGGCCCCGGCGACGCGACGCAATCAGTGCGCTTCGAACCACTCCACGATCTTCTCGGGCGAGACGGACAGCCACTCGTGGCCGGCCGCATCGTCGATGATCAGGTCGGCCTCGACGCCCCTGGCGCTCAGCTTCAGCTGGTACGGCTCGGCGGTGTACAGCGGCACGGTGAGATCGCCGCGACCGTGGAGGAACCGGGTCGGCGGGTGCTGATCGGGCAAGGCGTCGGGCAGCACACAGGCGACGCCGGCGCAGGTGGCCCAGCTCCCCGAGTGGATCGCCAGCGCGCGGAAGACCCCGGCGTAGCTGAGCGCCATGCGGCTGGTCATGTAGCCGCCGCTCGAGATGCCGGTGGCGTAGAGCCGGGTCGCGTCGACGGCGCCGAAGTCGCCCCGGCGGGTCGCCTCGAGCAACGCGTCGATGAAGGGTTTGTCACTCGTGGAGTCCCACGCGAGGCCGAGGTTGGTCTGCCAGGCGATGCCCGCCGCGGCCGAAGGCGCGATCACCGTGAAGCCGTGCTCGAGCAGCAGCGCCTGGAGCCGGGCCTGCTGGTAGCCGCCGAACGCCATGCTGGTGCGCACCGTGCCCCACGTCGTCGACGGGCCGAGGAAGCTGCCCTGGTAGAGCACGACCACCGGGCGGCCCAGCGCGGGCGCGTCCTGCTCTGGCGTCTGCCAGTAGACGTCGCGGCCCAGCAGCACCGTGAGGCGCGGGGCGCAGGTGACCTCGGTGTCGGTCACGGTGCAGTGGGGCGCGGCACCTCCGTCGTCGATGGCGAGTGGCGCCGCGCACCCGCAGGCCACGACGTGGAGCAACGTGACGATCAGCAGGCGCACTCCTGGCAGCCGTAGCACAGGTGTGCATCGTGACGTTTGAGTCACGCCCCGGAGCCCGCATGCAGCGCGCTGAACGATGTGACAAGGAGCCCGCATGCGCGCAGTCGCTTCACTCCTCTCGATGTTCACCTTCCTGGCCTGCGGGCCCGAGCTCACCTCCAGCGAGTGGGTGGCCCAGCGCTCCGAGGCGCTGACCCAGGTCACCGGCTTCGGCAGCAACCCCGGCGCGCTCTCGCTGTACCTCCATGAGCCGGCCGCGCTGGGGACCAACGTCGCGCTCGTCGTCGCGCTCCACGGCTGCTCGCAGACGGCAGAGGCCTACGCCACGACGGGGTGGGACGCGCTGGCAGATCAGTACCGCTTTCTCGTGGCCTACCCGCAGACGACGGGCAACGCGGGGTGCTTCGACTGGTTCACCGGAGCGCAGCAGTCGCGCAGCGGCGCGCAGGTGACGTCGATGCTGCAGATGGTGCAGCACCTCGTGACGACCAAGGGCGTCGACCCCTCGCGGGTGTACGTGACCGGGTTGTCCGCCGGCGCCGCGATGGCCAACGTGCTGCTCGCCGTCGCGCCCGACGTGTTCTCGCGGGGCACGGTGATCGCCGGAATTCCATTTGCGTGCGCCACGAGCCAGGCGCAGGGGTTTTCCTGCATGAGCAGCCCGTCGGACCAGACACCCGTGCAATGGGGCGCGCTGGTTCGGGCTGCCTCGGGTTCGCCCCCCGCGCCGCGCGTGTCGCTGTGGCACGGCACGAGCGACACCACGGTGGCTCCGGCGAACCTCGCCGAGGAGGTCGACCAGTGGACCAACGTGAACGCGATCGACGCGACGGCTGACGTGACGACGACGGTGGGCGTGGCGACGCGTCGGGAATTCAAGAACGCGAGCGGAGTCACCCTCGTCGAGTCGTGGAGCGTCGCGGGCATGAACCACGGCACGCCGGTCGATC
>JBBRUE010000533.1:0-5424 GCA_038248085.1 Myxococcales bacterium
GAACGGCGCCACGCTCGAGCCGGTGACGCGCCTGTGTCCCTTCGAGCTGCGCTACCTCGCTGACACCGGCTTCCCCCACCCGCGCGCGCACAACGGGAAGGACGCGAGCCCGGTGACCGATCTCCACGCGCACTTCGCAGGGTGTCTACAGGCCGACACCCTGGTGTCGCTCGGCGTCGAGCACGACGTGTCGGTGAGCGCCGCGCTGCTCGAGGAAGCCGGCGTGCACGGGCTCACGGGGGAGGTGCGGCTCCGGTGGCTGTCCGCGCTGCACTTGCAGAAGCTCCGCGACGCGCTGCGCCTGCCCGGCGATCGCCAGAGCACCTTCCGCGACATGGAGCGCGCGTACCGGCTGCGCGGCCCCTTCACCCGGTCGCTGACGCTCTTCCCCGCGCTGCTCGACGCGGTGGCCGCGGAATACGCCGCGATGGGTGTGCGGCACGTCGAGCTCTCGATGGGCGATCTCTACCGACGCCCGTGGCTCGAGGCCGCGGTGGCCGGGGCCGCGCGCGCGCTCGAGCGGTCCGGGGTGACGCTCCGGTTCCTCACCGCCATCTCGCGCCACGACGACCCGGAGTGGGACGACGATCTCCTCACCCGCATCGAGTCACTCGGTGGCTGTCGGGACCTGGTCGGCGTCGACTGGATGGGTCACGAGACCAACTCGACGCGGGCCTTCGCCTCGCGCATCACCCGGCTGGCGAAGTGGGCGCACGCGCACCGTCCGGGGTTCGTGATCCGCGTGCACGCCGGGGAGAACCCCGCGTTCCCCGAGAACGTGCGGCTCGCCTGTGAGGCCGTGGCCGGGTGCGACGTCACGCTTCGTATCGGCCACGCGCTCTACGGCAGCGACGAGGCGCTCGAGGTGCTGCGCTCGACCGGTGCGTACGTCGAGCTCAACCTCACCTCGAACTTCACGCTGAACAACATCCAGTCGACTGGCGAGGTGCCGCTCGCCCAGTTGCTCGACGCGGGCGTGCAGTGCGTGCTGGGGACCGACGGGCCGGGGCTCTATGGCACCACGCCGGCCGATGAGCTGAGGGCCGCGCGGCTCGCGGGGTTGACCGATGGGCAGCGGGCGAAGCTCGCCCAGACCGAGGCGCGCTACCTCGCCCGTGACGCCGAGGTGACGGGGCGGTTGAGCGCTGCGTTCGTCATTCCCGAGGAATTGGCGCCGGTCGCGTTCACCGCGGAGGTCGCCCAGCGGAAGGTGGAGGCGCGGGTCGCCCGTCGGGCTGCGCTGCACGAGGCCCTCGAGCGGAATGGGGTTCATCACCTCACCCCGACCCTCTCCTCCGCGGCTGGCGTGGGCGTCGTCTGCATCGCGGGGGCCTGGAAGCAGGCGTGGGCCGCGGCCTCGGCGGACAGTCGCGCGCGGATCATCGGCGTACTGGAGGAGCTCATTCCCCGGCTCCCGCCCACCACGCTGCTCGTCACTGGCGGCACGTCTGCGGGCGTGGAGGGCGAGGTGCACCGCCTCGCCCGCCAGCACCACCGCCGCGTGCTGGCGACCCTCGTCGAGGCCACCGACCCGGCCGACCTCGGGCCCGGCCCCACGGAGGCGATGTTCCTCGCGGCCTCACCCCACGAGAAGGCCACCCGGCTCTACGAGCACATGCGCGAGCTCGACGCGCTGTGTCTCTTCTTCGGCGGCGGCAACGTGGTGCACGACGAGCTCCGCGCGGCGGCGAACCTGCGGCTGCGCTACCTCGCGCTGGCGGGCGTCGACGGCGCGAGTGGCCGTCACGCCGAGCGCGTGCCGCACCGGGCGTTTCACACCGCGGACGACGTGCTCCGGCGCCTCGACGACCGCGCGTTCTTTCGCGAGGCCTTTGCGCCCTTCTGGCACCCGGGCATCAACCCCACGGTGGACGTGGTGGTGCGCCGCGGCGACGAGGTCTTGCTGATCCGCCGGCATGACGACGCGGCCGCCGAGCCGGGGCAGTGGGCGCTGCCGGGAGGGTTCGTGCACACCGGCGCCCAGCGCGGCGCACCCTTCGTCTTCGATGGCGAGCAGCCCCTGGCGACCGCCGTGCGCGAGGTGCACGAAGAAGCCGGGCTCGACCTCTCGGCGTTGCAGTCGCGCTTTCGCCTGGTGGGCGAGGTCGAAGGTGGGGGCCGCGACGAGCGTGACACCCCGGCCGCCTGGAGCCGCACGTGGCTGTTCACCGTGCGCCTCGACGCGGCGCATGGCGCACGGCCCATCGCGGGCGGGGACGATGCCGCGGATGCCCGCTGGTTCGGGGTGGGCGCGCTGCCCCGGCGCCTGGCGTTCGACCACGCGAAGCTGCTGTCCCTCGCGCTGGCATTGGGCGAAGAGTCCGGCCCGTGAAACGGCTGCGAGCGCTGGGGTTGGTGAGCGGGAAGGGGGCGCTCCCGAAGCGCTTGCTCGAGGCCTGCCACGAGGAGCGGTTGGTCGGCGGCATGAGCATCTCGTTGCGCGCGCTCCCCGACGAGGTCGTCGGCCCGCTGACCCACGCGATGGGCGGCGCGGCCACCAGGCTCAAGGTGCTCGACGTGCGCACCACGCACCCGATGGTGATGGAGATCCAGTGGCTCGACGTGAAGGAGAAGTGGGAGATCGAGAGCGTCGAGTCGCTCATTCACGCGCTGGGCGACCTCTTCCTCGACGAACCCGAGGTGAAGGCCCTCGTCGTGCTCGGTGAATGGGAAGACATGCTGCAGCTGTGGGCGCTGCGGACCGACGTGCTCGAGGTGCTGCTGTCGACGAACCTGCTCGACGAGGCGCGGAACGTGGCGACCTTGAGGGAGCGGTACGAAGCCTGAACCTGATCAGGCCACGAGGGCGAGTCGCCGCGCGTGCATCTCGGACTGGATCGACTCGAGCTCGTCGACGTACAGCAGCCGCTTGAGGGCCGGGAAGATCGCGGACTCTTCGAGGGCGTGGTGCTCGTCGAGGCGGCCGCTGAGATCGATCGCCGCGGCCCCCAGCTCGAAGCGCAAGGCATGGAGGCGGGAGATGTCGCGCGCCAGCATGCGGCACAGCAACCGGAGCCGGGCGAGAGGCGCCTCGAGCGCGAGGTGCTGCCGCTTCATCTGCGCGAGCGCGTCATCGACGCTGCGGTGCTTGCCGGCGAGCCGGGGCGAGAGAGAGAAGTCTTCGTCGGCGCAGTGCATGGGGATCATCCACTCCACGAAGTCAGAGATGCCCTGCGCGGTCTCGCGGGCGCCGGAGGTCGCGCTGCCAGCGGCGAGGCACTCGGCGCGGGTCACGACCTGGCGCATCTCGGCGTGGGCTGCGAGCAGCTCCTCGACCACGTCGCGCTGATCAAGCAGGGCCCCCACGGGCCGACGCTGTAGATGAATTCCGCCGCCGCGTCAGCCCGCATGACGAAGCCGATATGACGCGCCGTGTCTGTTACGAGATCGTCATGCGCACGCTCCTGGTGTCGATGGTGTTGCTCAGCGGTTGCCGGTACCTCTCAGCCCCCACGCCGGCGGTCTCGCCCGAGCGTCCCGCGCTGCTCTCGGGGGGCAACCCGACTGATCCATCGCGTCAACCCAACGATCTGCCGGAGCGGCGCTGCGTCATCGCCTGCGGCCCCGGGCATCACTGCAACGAGCGCACGGCCACGTGTGAGCCCGACACCTCGCCCGCGACGCGCGACGGTTGCGTGCCGTGGATGCCGTGAGTAGGAGCGGGCCCGGTGTTCGCGAGGGGTGACCGACGGGAGTGGGCCGTGCTGGGGCTGGTCGCCCTCGCCTGGTGTCTGCTCATCGCCCCGGTCGTGCATCGCGAGACGCACGCGCATGGCTCGAAGCACAGTCACGGTGCCCCCGGGCAGTTGCCCAATGACGGTTCGCACGGCTCGGGGAGCTTCGAACACCAGCTCGTCGCCTTCGTCGCGCCGGCCGTCGCGCCGTCGCTGAGTGGGACGTTGTTGGTGTTGGGGCAGCCCTCGTTGGTGGCGCCTGCTGCGCCGTCGCTGCGTGCGCTGCGCAGGGTCGAGCAGTCGCAGGCGCCGTAGTCCGCGCCCGCCGACGGAAGCTTCCCCTCTCCCCAAGCCTCTCCCCCTGTGGGGGCGAGCGCGACCCATTCCCGTTGCGTTGCACCAGGTCACGTCATGCGTGTGTCGTCTCTGTGTTGTTGTCTCCTGGCGGTGTCGTCGTACGCCCATGAACTCGATGGGGGCGAGGACGGTGATCGACTCGACGGCGGGCTCTCTCACGTGGGCATGACCACCACCGTGATGGCGCAGCGGCCGATCTCCGCGAGCTCCTCGTTCTCGGTGCGCGACCGGGACTTCGCGCTGCGGCCGATGTCGAACGTGCAGGACATCCTTCGCATCACGCCGGGCCTGGTGATGGTGCAGCACTCGGACGGCGGGAAGGCGAACCAATATTTTCTGCGTGGGTTCGACGCCGACCACGGCTCTGACGTGGCGCTCAACGTCGACGGCATTGCCATCAACCTCGCCTCGCACGCGCACGGCCAGGGGTATGCCGACTCGAACTTCATCATTCCCGAGGCGATCGAACGGGTGGAGATCACCAAGGGCACGAGCTTCGCCAACCAGGGGGACTTCGCGACCGCCGGCTCAGTGAACCTGATCACCCGCGAGTCGTTCGAGCACTCGAGCGCGGGGGTCGGGTTCGGCGGGTCCCCGGGGCAGGGGCTGCCTTCGCTGCGAGCGCTGCTCATCGCCAGCCCGAAGTTTGAGGGTGTCCGGGCGTCCTTTGCCGCCGAGCTGGGCCAGGCCAACGGTCCCTTCGTCAGCCCCGACACGTGGAACAAGTACAAGCTGTTCAACCGCATCACCTTCGACCTCGGGAGCAACTCGAGCCTCTCCCTGGTTCACCTGGGCTACGGCGGTGATTGGAAGGGCTCGGGGCAGATCGCGGCGCGCGCGGTAGATCAGGGGTTGATCAGTCGCTTCGGTTCGCTCGACCCCAGCGAGGGCGGCAACTCGAACCGGCATCAGCTGGCGCTGCTGTATCGCGTGCGACCCAACGAACACAGCGAACTCAAGGCGCTCGCGTACATCGGTACGTATGGCTTTAACCTGTTCTCGAACTTCACCGGGTACCTCAACGACCCGGTGAACGGCGACGAGATCGAGCAGGTCGATCGACGTACCTTCTTTGGCGCGAAGGTCTCGTACCGCGTGGTGCACCAGCTCGCCGGCGTGCGCTTCGACACCACCCTCGGGCTCGACGCGCGCAGCGATGACGTGCGCAATCAGCTCTTTCACACTGCGCAGCGCCAACGCCTCGACGCGCTTCGTGACCACGCGGTGAACCAGACGCTCGCCGGGGTGTACGTGAGCGAAGAAGTGACGCCCCTGCGCTGGCTGCGCCTCAACGCCGGCCTGCGGGCGGACACCGTCTTCTACGCTGTCGCCAACCAGCTCGCGGCGTCGGGCACGGGCGTGGGCAGCACCTACCAGCTCAGCCCCAAGGCCA
>JBBRUE010000534.1:0-5423 GCA_038248085.1 Myxococcales bacterium
CTCGACAACGTCTGGCAGGGCTCTCCGGTGCGCGCCGAGGCCACCGGCTACGGGCGCACCAACTCACCGACGATGAACTCGTACACCTCGAACAAGCTCGGGCAGTGCGTGTTCATGGGCACGCTCGGGCGCACCGCGAGTCTCTTCGGAGGCGCTGGAACCGAAGCGCTCCCTGCCAACCCCGACGCCGACTGGGCGCCGTCGCTGGGCATCCCCATTCCCGGGATCACCAGCCTCACCGGCCTGGAAATGATGGGCCACGAATACGGCCACCACTGGCTGCTCGGCATGGAGTTCGATCAGAACGATGGCCGCGGCCGCCAGCACTTCATTCGCGCCTACAACGCAGGCGATCCGAACAGCGGTTCGACCGGGTACCCCAACCAGCACTACAGCCACAACGCCGACTCGCGCTCGGTGATGTACGGCGAATGCATCACCGATCTCGGCAATGGCTCGTTCCAGTTCCGGGGCTGCCCGCGCAAGTACAGCGACATCGATCAGTACCTGATGGGACTGCGGGCGGCGAACGAGGTCGCGCCGATGATGGTGCTCGAAGACCCGAGGGACCTGGGCCACGGCGTCGACTCGGTGGCCATGGGCCGCACCTCCAGCGGCATGACGGTCAGCGGCCTCACCCGCCACGACATTTCCGGTGACGAGATCGTCCGCGCGATGGGCGCGCGCACTCCCGGGTACCCGGCTGCGCAGAACTGCTGGCGCGTGGCCTTCCTCGTGGTGCTGGCGCCGGGCCAGACCGCGCTCCCCCAGGCGATGCTCGACAAGGTGAACCGCTATCGCACGCGCTGGGGGCCGTGGTTCAGCGCCGCGACCGACGGTCGTGGCACGATGGACTCGCGCATCACCGGCAACGGCTGCCTGGTCTACCCCTCGGATGCAGGCGTGGTCGTCCCCGACGCCGGCTCGAGCGAGCCCGATGCCGGCGCGGTGGAGCCCGACGCAGGAACGGTCGAGGCCGACGCGGGCCCCGAAGCGACAGACGCGGGCGACCCGGAGGCTGACCCCGACGGCGGCCCCTCGAAGTGGGACACCTACGTCCCCAACGACACCGGCAAGCTGCGCCCGGGCTGTGGCTGTGGCGCCGGGGGCGGCGAGCTGTTCGCGATCGCCGGCCTGGTGGGGGCGTTCTTCGCCCGGCGTCGCCGCTCGCGCTGACCGGCCTGCCCGAACGACGCATTGGTAGTGAGTCGCGTGCAGGCGGGCCCTACACTCGGCCGCACCATGGACGCGCGACGCTTTCTGCAGGACGTTGGCAACACCGTCTCGAGTGACTTCGCGAAGAACCGCACGCTCCTCTCGTTCGAGGAGTACCTGCAGCTCTTCAGCGCCGTCCCCCGGCTCCAGGCACGCAACGCAGCCCAGTACCTCAAGGACGCGATCGACTCCTTCGGGACCGAGCAGGTCGCCCACCCCAGCGGCGTGGTGCGGCGCTTCAAGATCTTCGACACCGCCAAGGACAGCCACGACGTGCGCGTCGCCGGCCAGGAGGAGGTGCAGAACGCGATCTACCGGTTGCTCGGCAACTTCGTCAGGGCAGGGCGCATCAACAAGCTCATCCTGCTCCATGGGCCCAACGGCTCGGCGAAGTCGTCACTCGTCGAGTCGCTCAAGCGCGGCCTCGAGATCTACAGCCAGACCCCCGACGGGGCGCTCTACACGTTCAACTGGGTGTTCCCCAACGCCAAGCTCGTCAAGGGCAGCATCGGCTTCGGCGAGCAGTCGGTCAGCAGCGGCTCGATGGCCTCCTTCGCCCACCTCGCGGCGGAAGACATCGAGGTGCGGCTCACCAGCCCGCTGCGCGAACACCCGCTGTTCCTCGTGCCGATCGTCGAGCGCCGCAAGCTGCTCGACCAGGCCTTCGGCGACAAGGACTCCGAGGCCAGCGCGCCCAGCTACCTCGTCGACGGCGAGCTCTCGGCCACCAACCGCAAGATCTTCGACGCGCTGCTGGCGAGCTACTCGGGCGACTGGCTCAAGGTGCTGCGCCACGTGCAGGTCGAACGCTTCTACGTCTCGCGCCGCTACCAGATCGGCACCTTCACCGTCGAACCGCAGATGAGCGTCGACGCGGCCTACGCCCAGGTCACCGCCGATCGCACCCAGGCCAACCTCCCCAGCGCGCTGCACAGCGTGGTGCTCTTCCAGCCCACCGGGCCGCTGGTGAGCGCGAACCGCGGCCTCATCGAGTACTCCGACCTCCTCAAGCGGCCGTTGGAGGCCTTCAAGTACCTCCTCGGGTTCTCCGAGACGCAGGAGGTCCCGCTCGAGCACATGGTGCTCCAGCTCGACGAAGTGCTCATCGCCTCGTCGAACGAGAAGCACCTCGCGGCGTTCAAGGAGCTGCCTGACTTCCCGTCCTTCAAGGGCCGCATCGAGCTGGTGCGCGTGCCGTACCTCCGCCGCTGGAAGGTGGAGCGCGAGGTGTACGACGCCCAGCTCACCACCCGCACCGTGGGCCGGCACGTCGCGCCGCACGCCACCCGGGTGGCCGCGATGTGGGCGGTGCTCACGCGGCTCAAGAAGCCGATCCCCGATCGGTTCCCCGCCGAGGCACGCACGCTCATCGAGCGCCTGACACCGATCGAGAAGGTGCGCCTGTACCAGGACGGAGAGGCGCCCGATCGGCTCACCGTGCAGCAGCAGCGCGAGCTCAAGAAGCTCGTCCCCGCGCTCTACGAAGAGTCCGACTCGTACCCCAACTACGAGGGCCGTTCCGGCGCCTCGGCCCGCGAGATCAAGACCGCGCTGTTCAACGCCGCGCAGTCCACCGAGCACGACTCGCTTCACCCGCTGGCGGTGCTCAAGGAACTCCAGGCGCTCACCCGCGACAAGAGCGTCTACGAGTACCTGCAGCAGGAGATCGTCGACGGGTACCACGATCACGCCGAGTTCGTGCGGGTGGTGGAGAACGACTACCTCGACGTCGTCGATCGCGAGGTCCGCGACTCGATGGGCCTGGTCACCGACACCCAGTACCTCGATCTCTTCGAGCGCTACGTGCAGACGGTCTCCGCGTGGGTGAAGGGCGAGCGCCAGCAGAACAAGATGACCGGCGCGCAGGAGAAGCCCGACGAGGCCCGCCTCGCCGAGTTCGAGGGCTACGTGATGCCCAAGGGTGACGACCCCGGCGAGTTCCGCCGCTCGCTGATCGCCACCGTCGGCGCCTGGCGCATCGACAACCCGACCACGCCCGTCGACTACGCGCGGATCTTCCCCGACCTCTTCAAGCGCCTGTCCGATCACTTCTACGAAGAGCGGAAGCGGCTGCTCAAGCGCAACGTCGAGAACATCTTGAAGTACCTCTCCGACGAACGCAGCGCGCTCTCGCCCAAGGAGCAGACCCAGGTGCGCTCGACCATGGAGCAGATGGTTTCCCGCTTCGGCTACACCGAGGCCTCGGCGCGGGACTCCGTCGTGTTCCTGGTTCGCAAGCGGTACGCCTGATGGGTGCAGCGCTCGCGACCCACGTGCATCTCGAATTGTGGGGCGTCGATGCGGCGCTGCTCGATGATCCGGCCCGGCTCGAGGCCGCCTTGCTCGAAGCGGCCCGGGCCGCGGGGTGCCAGGTGCTCGGCTCCGTGAAGCACAAGTTCCAGCCCCATGGCGCCAGCGTCGTGGTGCTCGTGGCCGAGAGCCACCTCTCGATCCACACCTGGCCAGAGCACAATTACGCTGCGGCTGACATTCTGACCTGCGGCCAAACTTTGCCCGAAGAAGGGGTCAAGGCGTTGATCGGCTTGATGAATCCGGCCCGATCCGAGGTCCGTAGGTACGAACGGGGGATCGTGCAACCCCTCTGAAAAAGTAGGTTCCTACCTTGACCGACAGGGCAAGAGTGGAACAGACTCCGCCCCCCAAACGCCGGGCAGTCGTGTCGCATCCACCCATCCCGGTTGGCTACTTTTTCAGGAAGGCGTCTCTATGAGTCACGGACCCGTGATCCACTTCTTTGCCGGAAAAGGCGGCGCTGGCAAGTCCACCCTTGCCACTGCGTTTGCTCTCAACCTCCTCGAGGCGAACGGCAAAGAAAAGATCCTCCTCCTGTCGCTCGAGACCCCCGGCGGTCTCGCGGATCTTCTGAAGAAGAAGCTCACCGACAAGCCCACCAAGCTCGCGCCCGGCAAGGGCAACGGCGGGCTCTTCGTGGCGGAGGTCGACTTCGCCGCCGCCGGCGCCGACTTCGTGAAGTTCGCCAAGCCGCAGCTCTTCGCGGCCGTCACCAAGGGCCAGGTCCTCTCCGAGGACGACCTCAAGAAGGTGATCGAGGCGAGCCTCAGCAACCAGGGCGAGGTGGGCTTCTTGTTCAGCCTGCTCGAGCTGGCCGAGGGCAAGGAGTACGAGCACGTCGTCATCGACGGCTGGTCCAGCACCCACACGCTGCGGCTGCTCGATCACGCCACCAACGTGCGCAAGCTGGTCGGCCTGGTGCGCGCCGAGCGTACGCAGCGGCCCTCGAAGATCACCCCGCGCGCGCCGACCCCGGTCGACGAGCTCGCGACCAGGGCCGACGCGGTCAACGCGATGCTCAAGGACCCCAAGCGCTTCGCGCTGCACGTCTGCGCGGTCGCCGAGCCGGTCGGTGAGTCGCAGATCAAGAACTTCGTGAAGGCGCTCACCGAGCGCGGCATTCCGGTCGCCGAGATCATCACCGACATGATCGAGGACGGGAAGGGCAGCCGCGAGGTCGAGAACCGCCGCGGCCTCCAGGCGCCCCACGTGCGCAAGTACCAGCTGATGAACCCCAGGGTCGAGCTGGTGCAGCGCCGCATCGTCGGCCCGCGCGGCTACGACGAGGTGAAGAAGTTCGCCAAGGAATGGTCGACCGGCAAGGAGACCAAGGCGCTGCAGTTCACGCCGGCCGAGTCGCCGCCCGCCCTGGTGCGTGCGCCCTCGATGCCTCCCATGGCGGCCCCTCCGATTCCCCCCACGCGCTTCATCTTCTTCGTGGGCTCGGGCGGCGTCGGCAAGAGCTCCTGCGCGGCCGCGGCTGCGGTGACGCTCACTGAGAAGGAGGGGCCGGTGCTCCTGCTCTCGATCGACCCCTCGCACTCGCTGTCCGACGTGCTGCAGAGCCGGCTGACCGACACCGAGACCCAGGTGAAGGGCACCAAGGGCCTCTACGCGCGCGAGATCGACTTCGCGAACTGGTTCGGCAACCTGCGCAAGAAGCTCAAGGAAGTCGCCGAGCCGCTGTTCGGGCCCGAGGCCAAGGGTGAGACCTTCGCCCTCGACAAGGAGCTCTTCCGCAACCTGCTCGATCTCGCCCCGGTGGGTATGGACGAGCTGGCCGCGATGTCGGCGCTGACCGACGCGCTGGTGCAGGAGCGCTTCAAGCGCATCGTCATCGACCCGGCGCCGGCGGGGAACACGCTGCGGGTGCTCGAGGTGCCGGCCATCGCGAG
>JBBRUE010000535.1:0-5417 GCA_038248085.1 Myxococcales bacterium
CCGCCCTTTCTCCACACCCATCAACGCAACGTGCTCGTCGTCGTCGGCGCCGCACCGGTACGTCGCCTACTCGCGCGCCGCAGTCTCGCTCCGAGTTCATGCGGCCGCGGAGACTCGACCCGCAGATCGCGGATCAAGCTGGAGACAGGCCTGACCCGCCACCACCGCGAGCGCTTCACCGACGCCGGAGAGCAGACGACCCTGTGGTGGTCAGCCCTCGCCGTCACGGCCGAGTCAGGGCCAATCATCGATCGCGGTCGGCGCGGTGCGGTCCTCGTTGTGGGTTGCCCGCCGGATCGCGACGGGTGGGTCAGCGCCCGTCGCCACTTCTTTGGCCTCGTTCACGCAAGCGGGCGGCGGTTGTCTGGATGAACTCGAGGGCGTCCGCTGCTTCAACGAAGACACGATCCGACCCTCCGTACGGCGCCGATTCCGCGTCCATCACCGAGACCCCGATGTATTCGCGCGCGAACTCGATTGCGATGACGTGATCAGGGGGAAGATCCAAGTTCAGCCATACCGTAGGCGAGTACTCCTCTTCGCTCAGCACGCGAAAGTCGCTGCGAAGCACCGTCCGCATCTCCTCTCGGTTCACTACCGACCTCCCGGCTTGGTGAACTGAAGGGCTCCTTGCTTGTCCGTGATCTTGATACTGCCGTTTGGGCCTGCCTCGATCACGTGTCCCTTCGTTTGAGCTTGCAATCCACCACCGGGCACCTGCTTGATGCTGTCGGCCTGAGGTGGATACATGCGCCCGTGAAACGCCTTGGGCGGATTGAGCATGTTCGGCACGCCGCTGTAGGCGTTCTCGACATCGTCAAGAGTTTTGGCGACCTGGCTCAACGCTTCATCAGCGCTCGTCGCTGGGGGCAGGTTGCGCAGCCGGTCGTAGAAAAATCTGCAGACGCTGCCTGACCAGTAACGTTGCTGGGGGTCTTGGGGTTGGCAGTGCTTTTGGGACTCTACTGGCAGCCATCACCGCGGCCTCAGCAGTTGCAGTGACCGCGCGAGAAGCTGCCGCCGCGCTGACGTACGTCATGATCACCAGACCTACCTGGGGCGTCATCGGCTCGTATTCGACCCTGTTCTGCTCGCGGGCGCAGTTCTTCGAGTTGGCCGCCATTGCGCACGGGTTGTTCATCAGGTCACCGAAGGTCGGCTCCTTCTTCGGCGATGCCGGAGGTGGCCTTGGTTGCGAGGGCGGCGTCTGCCCCTGTCTTTGCTGGCGGGGTTGCGCAGGAGTGGTCTTGGGCTCCGACTTGGGCTCTTGGGCCGCATGCCCCTGCTGACGGCGTTCGGTGGTTTCAGCCTGCGTCTCCCGAGCCTGATTTCGAATTCTTTCTGGGCGGCTTACTTCAGTCCACGTCACCTCCTTTGAAACGACCGAGTTCGGATCGAACGGCTCCTCGCTCTGAAGCCCCCACGGGTCCACGAAGTTGACCGGGTCAAACTTGTTGAACGCATACGCGTTGAAGGAGTCGACATACCCGAGCGGGTCCTGGCTGAGCCACTGGCCGGCTTCATTCGAGTACCACCGCCAGAGTACCATCGCGAGCTGTCGTACTCCGCCCCTTTTTTCCCAGTGCGCTCCTCGGCTTGCGCCCGCTCGAGCCCCGATGCGAGCTGCGCCGCCAGGTGCGAAACCCCCGATGCGAGTTTTCGGCCGCGAGCGCGGCGCCGAAGACACGAGCTTGAGGGCAGTGGCAGACATCGGCGGCGAGAGTACCGCTGCGCGGTGGCCGCGCAAAACGGCGATTGAGGATGGGGGCGCGGGGAAGGACGGCGTGCTCGAGCTCGGCGCTCGGCCGAGCCACGGCGATCACCGCGGTGGATCCGATGCGCCGTGCTCCCGCGAGCTCGTTGCTGTTGGCAGGGATGGGGATGGGGGCGAGGGGAAGGACACCGCGCTGGGCGCTCGTCATCAGCTCGCGATCGATCTCCGTCGCGACCAGTTCGCGCTCCCTCAAAAAAACAGGGGCACCAGGACCTGGGCCGGGTCGAGATCGCCGTTCATATCGGCAGCCAGGGCCATCGTTTTCTCGCCGCGCCCTCGAGAAATGGGGTTCGGCGAGTTTCGCGTTGTCGGCGAGGTCCTCGTCGATCTCGTCGCTGCGCAGCTCTGTGATCGTCTCGGCGAGCTCGGCGGTGATCGCCTCGTCGAGCGCGTCGCAGATCCGCTCGGCGCTCTTTGTCCCTGCCCGCGCTGGTTGCTCCCGCGTCGCGGCCGGCGCAGCGGTACGCGAGCGCCGGTCGCAGTGTCGCGCGGCGCAGCGGCACGCGAGCGCCGCCGCAGTGCTTCTTCTCCAAGAGCGCGAGCACGGGCCGCACCGCGGCCTGCGCAGCGCGGGAGAGAAGAGGACGCGCTCACGCGGCCGGGCCACGTGCAGTTCCTCACGCGTCTGTTGCTCGAGGGGAGCCCCCTTGGGCTCATGATTGATCACAAATCCCCGGCCGCCCGTGCGAGCTGAAGGACTTCTTCCGCCGCGAGTAGTTTCTGCCAGCCGCGGCTGAGGGTGCGCCAGCCTGGCTCGCCGTTGTTCTTGATGTGTCCGCCGAGTGCGGCGGTGCGCAAGAGTGCCTCGCGAGCGGTTGGCGTTTTCTCAAGCTTGCCGCGGCTGAGGAGGCGAAGGCACTTCAGTTGCGTGGTGTTGAAGACGTCCGTGGCCGGGGTGTTTTTCTTGGCTCGCGCCAGTGTGCGCATCAGCAGCAGTGCGTAAGCGACGACCGAGCAGTAGGCGAACAGGTTGAAGAGCGCGTGCGCGCTCTCGAGTTGTCTCGACTCGAATGCGCAGCCGGTCTTGAGTGCCTTGAAGTACTCCTCGATCACCCACCGCGTCCGATAGCCCTCGACCACTGCACGGATTTGCTCGTCGGTGGAGATCGCTTCGGACGTGTACAGCAGCCATTCCACAGGAGCTTCACCCGCTGGCGGCGTCGGTTCCCATGCTCTCACTACAGGCTCGCCCACTTCCGCAAGGAGGCGGGCGTCACCCAGGTGGAGCTCGCCAGCATCCTGGGCACCACACAGGCCGTCATTTCCGACTACGAGCGCGGCGTGCTTCGACTCCATGCCGAAGTCATCACCCGCGTCGCCAGCGTCCTCGACGTCAGCGCCGACGAGTTGCTCGGCCTCCAGCAGAAGCCCCGCTCGGAGCCCGCAAAGGACAGGCGCCTCGTTCGACGCATCCAGGCCTTCGACAAACTACCCAAGCGTGACAGGGACGCGCTCACCCGCACTCTGGATGCGTTCCTCTCAGCACGCACCGGCGACAGACGCTCGGCGTGACGTTGCAATCCGGCGACCGGCGCCGACGTGGCTCCCGGCGATCGGCGGCATGAGAGACTCCGGTCCAAGCGCCGCGCCGCCCACGGTGGGAATCTCCGGCCCGATCGTGCTGATCAACTCCGGCTCCGCCAACCTCAACTGCTGCTGAAGCGGGCCTGATTGCCATCATCGGGCGTGAGCGCAGGTGATCGCCCTCGCAGTGATGGCATCAACCAGCCCGGAATGGGGGCTACCGCGGTCGGCGGCTCGGAGATCCTCTCGACGATCACCACCTCGACCGCGGTGGTGATCAGGTGTGGCTGCGGTGCGAGGTCATCGACACGAGCTAAGATCCCGCCGCAAGGCTGGTGAACTGAGCCTCGGATGTCGGCAGATCACCTGCGTGCCGTCCGAGTCGATCGACCTTGCGCAGCGTCAGAGGGGTAGCGTGTTCGGGTTCGGTAGCCGAGAGGAAACGCCCAGAATGCGTGGTCTTCGTCACCCTGGACGACGAACCAGAGCGTGCGAGCATCCGTCTCGATGGCCAGTCCGGCCTCCCGGCCGAACTCGTTCTCCAATAGCTCGACTGCGTTCACCTTGGCGCCGATCAGTTCATTGTACGGAGCTTCATTCGAGACAGAGACTCGACTCCACTTGCCACTTTGGGCGACGAACTCCTCGTTCTCTGGGCTCATCGCGCCCTCAAAGGGGTCCGTCCACGGCTGTGCTTCCACTCGCAGTGACTCGCCATCGGAGGCTCCCGAGAAAAGGAACACGGCACCATCTTCCAGATGTACTTCGAGCGGGCCGGATCCTGGCTCGACAACGCCGCCAACCTCGTACAAGACGCGATCGATTCGGACGATCTTGCTTCCCGCGATTCTCTGAGCAGCGTCAGAACAGAGGGGTTGCGCCGTTGAACCAGCCATTTCCGGAACCTCCCGGCATCACGGTGACGAAGTCGCCGCTCGGTTTTGTGACGACGACGTCGCCACCTTGTCGATAGAAAAGGAAGTCCGAGCCTCCACCCCCCTTCGGATTCCAAGGCCCCACGATCTGCTCGATGCGGTCTCGAACTACCTGCCGATTGGCCGGGTTACTCGGGTTCAACCCGAACTCCTGAGCGTGCTTGCCCACCTTCGCGCCGAACTGCTTCTCGCTGACCTGCAACCCAGGCAGCAACCGTCTCGGCCCGCCCCCTGCTGCAACAGCGGGAGACGGCGCCGGTCCGAGGGGAAGCCCAGCGGCAAGCCCACCGCCCACTACCGCAGCGGGCATTCTTTCTGGATCGATGTCGCCGTTTGCCGCGACGTCACCAGCGATTCCCTCGCCCGCCCCGAAGAGCGCGGTCATGACGACCGCACCATCACCGCTCGCCGCGAGCGGGAGCGCCGCCACCGACAACGCGCCAAAGACGAGCCCAGCGATGAGGCCACCGGCCATCACGTCGCGCTTGAACTGCTCTTTTCGCTTCAGGTGGAAGAAGTCGGTCTCCGACTGGTACGTGCTCAGGCCGAGGTGCGGTGCAGCGTTGTTGCAAACGTCGCCAATGCACGTCTGTGGACGCATTGGTGGCGGCCCCTGCGGCCTTTGAGGCCTTGGCCGATTGACGATGGGAATCGAAATGTTGTCTCCAAGGTATTCCCGGCCCTGGTGCTCGGGCCTCGAAGAAAAGTCGGCTTGACGCCGAATCGCCTCCTCGGAAGTGCGCGCTTGCGCTGCGTCTGACTTCTCCTGCGCCTTGCAGGCTGAGTCGCAGAGATCAAGGCCCCATTTCCCGGGGACGATGTTGCTGTCGCCCATTAGCCCCCAAGGGTCGACGAAGTTGACGGGGTCGAACTTGTTGAAGGCGTAGAGGTTGTAGGCATCGACGTACCCAAGCGGGTCCTGGCTGAGCCACTGCGCGGCCTCATTCGAGTACCAGCGGTTCCGGAAGTAGACCAAGCCCGAGCCTGCCGACTCGAAGGCCCCGTGAAAGCCGAACGGCAGGTCGAGAAGCGGCGCACAGCGGGTCGACGAGTTCGTCTCGTCGCACGTCACCGACGTCTCGAGGTTCGTCAGCTTCGCTCGGCCTTCCGGGTTGTACTCCGCCTGCGCGACGAGCTTGCTGTCCTCCGCTCGCAGGTAGCCGACGACGTTCGCCTTCCCATCA
>JBBRUE010000536.1:0-5405 GCA_038248085.1 Myxococcales bacterium
CATGGTGATGCCGAACGAAGAGGCTGGCGAGTCGACTGGGGTCGGCCGTCATGGGGAGTTAGGTAGCGACGCTCGTGACGCTGCACACCCAATTCGGCTCATGCCACTTTCGTCCTCCCCCGTGCCCAGCTCCAGCGAGAGGTCGGCGTGCGGACGGCTTCGGGTATTCGCTACTGGCCCGCGCAAAGCGCACTTCTGTTCAGGGGCGCACACCGCTTCGTGCACGCTCAGCTGGTGACCGAACTTCGCCTCGGGCGGGCTGTGGTGGCGGGGGGTTGCAGGGCGGCTGCCAGAGGGTTGTGAGATTTCGCGCGGTGGTACGAATCACCCGGCAAACCATGAGCCGCGCCGACCGCTTCGCCGAACTCCTCGCAGCCCATCGCGGCGTCCCGCGCAAGATTGCTGCGAGCTACACGCGGTTGCCCGCGGACCGCGCCGAGCTCGAGCAGGAGATCCTCTACCAGCTGTGGCGCGCCTTCCCCACCTACGACGCCACGCGGCCGTTCTCGACCTGGATGTACCGGGTGGCCCTCAACGTCGCCCTCAGCTCGCGGCGGAGCGCACGACCGGTGTCGCTCTCACTCGAGGACCACCACGACGCAATTCCCAGCGGGGAAGACCTCGAGGCCCGTCACGCGAGCCTCGCGTTGGTGCGCCGCGCGTTGCAAGCGTTGGGTCCGCTCGAGCGCGCCCTGCTGCTGCTCCACCTCGAGGGCTGCAGCCACCGCGAGGCCGCCGAGGTGCTGGGGACCACCGAAGGCAACGTTGCCACCAGGCTCGGCCGCATTCGTCAGCGGCTGCGCCTGCTCCACCCTGACGAGACGCACGAGGGACCCGATGGAACTCCATGAACTCGAACGGGCGTGGCGCGCGCTGAGCGCTCAGCGAGACGAGCTGGTGCTCGAGCGGCGTGCGCGTCGCCTCGGGGGCGTGCGCTGGCGATTGCGCTGGTTCTCGGCGGCGCAGATGGCCCAGCTCGTCATCGGGCTCGGCCTCGCAAGCTGGGCGGCCAGCACCTGGGTCGAGCGCCTCGACCGCCCCGACCTCGTCGCCGCGGGGCTGGTGGTGCACGCGTGGGCCGTCGGGCTCATCGTCGCCGCGGGTGTGCAACTCGTGCTGGCGCTGCGGCTCGACCTCGTGCGCCCGGTGCTCGAGCTGCAGGGGGCGGTGGTCCGGTTGCGACGCACCCGGCTGCGCTGGGAGCGCGCGCTGCTGATGGGAGGCTTTCTGGTCTGGGGCCCCGCCTCGCTGCTGGTGCTCGAGCGACTCGGCGTCGACCTGTGGCGAATCAACCCGGTCGCCGTCTTCGTTCATCTCACGGTGAGCCTGGGGTTGGCCTTCGTGGTGGGGGCGATGACCTTCCGCTTTCGCGCTGCGTTTGAGCGTGACGCCGCGCGCAGCCTCGCCGCCATCGAGGAGGAGCTCGCTGACCTGTCGCGCCCGACCGACGGCCCGGCCCCTTGAGACGCTGCCCCGAACTCCCCAGGGTGGCACACTGCGCCCATGAGACTGACGGTCGCGGTGGTGGCCCTGCTCCCGACGCTGTGCCTCGCCCAACAGGAGACGCTCGACGTCTTCACCTTCACGCCGCCGCCCGGCTGGCAGCGGCAGGCAAAGAACAACGTGGTCATCTTCTCGACCGTCAACCAGGCCGACCGCTCCTGGGGGCAGATCGCCGTCTACAAGAGCACCGCCAGCAAGGGCTCGGCGGCGCAAGACGTCGCCAGCGAGTGGCAGGAACTGGTCGCCAGGCCGCTCAAGCCGGTCGCCCCGCCGCAGGTCGATGACGGCCCGGCCGTCGGAGCCTGGAAGCTGAAGACCGCGGTGGGCTCGTTCCCCTTCGGCGGCGGGGAAGGCACGGCGATGCTCTTCACGTTCTCGGCCAGTGGACGCGCCGCCAGCGTGCTGACCACCACCAACAGCCGCGAGTTCATGGGCGCCGTCTCACAGTTCATGGGCGGGCTCACCCTCAGCGGGGGCGGTGGCGCGAAGACGCCGGGCCCCGTCGCTGCGCCGCTGCCTCCGTCAGCGCCGATGAACTCGGCGTTCCAGTTCACCACCACCACCTTCGACGAGGGCTGGGTGGCCACCGAGGTCCGCGAGGGGGTGGCGCTGCGCAAGGGGTCGAGCGCGGTGCTGCTCCACTTCTCGGTGCCCTACGACGACCAGACCCGGAACCTCGACGAGGAACCGCGCGTGCTGCACTTCTGGAACCTGCTCGTCACGCCGCGGTTCGCGGTGCCGCGCGTCACCGTGCGGCGCACCGAGCGGGGCTACGCCCCCGTGTACTTCGGTGAGGGAGACGGCACCGACGCGAGCGGCCGGCCGGTGCACGTCGCGCTGATGATCACCTCCGAGGCCGGGGCCGCGCGGTGCACCGAGCTCGTCACGCCCAACGCCGCCACGCTCGTCCAGCAGTTCCCCAACGACGAGGTGGTGAAGCAGCTCTCGGTCTTCAACAAGTTCAACGTCGGCCCGCGCGACCTGCCCGGCGGCACCTGGTCGAACGCCTCGAGCGCGTATGGCCAATACGTGGTGGCCAGCACCGGCGCGAGCGCGGGCATGCGCGGCACCTCGACCCACGACAAGTTCGTCTTCCGGGCCGATGGCACCTTCCACTCCGAGTACGTCGGCGCATCGGGCCAGGTGGGGAACCAGCAGTTCCATTCCGAGAAGAAGGACGGCGTGTTCAAGGTCGGCAACTGGGAGCTCACGACCACTGACGGCGACGGCAAGACGACGGTGTACTCGGCGCAGTTCGAAGTGGTGCGCGGCGGGAGGGTGCTGCACCTGCAGAACAAGCAGTTCAGCGGGCTGCAGCTCCACCTCGCGCGGAACTGACGCGCACCCCGGGTTGCAACCGGGGCCCCGGTCTGTAATCGACTGGTCCCATGCGTCACGTCCTGCTGTCCCTGGTGCTCGCTGCGTGTGGCCCCCCGATGCCCACCACCGACGGAGGCGTCGATGGAGGCGCCGACGCGGGCTCCCCCGACGCGGGCGCCGCCAACTGCCAGGAGCCGTACCGCCGCTGCGACGCCGAGTTCCGCTTCCGGGCGCTCGACGAGCAGAGCGTGCAGCTCCGGGGCGACTTCGCCGCCGATGGGTGGACAGTCGGCGCACCGATGGTGAAGGTGGGCAACGAGTGGGTCGCCCGCGTGCCGGTCGGCTTCGGCAGCGACGTTCAATACAAGTTCCTGATCAACAACTCGATCTGGGTCACCGACCCGGCGAACCCGAAGCTCTCGGCGACGATGAACAGCCTGCGCGAGAACGTGCGCTGCGACACCTTCAGCTGCGCGCCCAACGCCCCGGAGCTCGGCGCCTTCGACTGGCGCGACTCGGTGATGGAGTTCGTCTTCGTCGACCGCTTCGTCGACGGCGACCCCGCCAACAACTGCACCGTGCCGGGCGCAGACCCCGCGGGCCAATACAAGGGCGGCGACTGGAAGGGTGTCACCCAGAAGATCAACGCCGACGCCTTCAACCAGCTCGGCGTCAACACCCTGTGGCTGACGGTGCCGGTGCAGAACGCGACGGTCGGCGGGCTGGGGAGCGACGGGCGCACCTACTCCGCGTTTCACGGCTACTGGCCCACCAACCTCGAGAGCTACGAGTCGTGCTTCGGCACCAAGCAGGACCTCGTCGACCTCGTCACCGCCGCGCACGCGAAGGGCCTGCAGGTGCTCTTCGACTTCGCGATGGTGCACGTGCACACCTCGTCGACCCTCTACGCCCAGCACCCGGAGTGGTTCTGGCCGCTGCCCTTCAACAACGGCCAGTGCGTGTGCGGCAGCAACGTGTGCGACTGGAACACCCAGGGCAACCGGTGCTGGTTCACCGACTACCTCCCGCACTGGAACTACACGGTGCCCGCGGCGCGCGACTACACGGTGAACCAGGCGGTGCGCATCCTGCGGGAGACGGGCGCCGACGGCTTCCGCCTCGACGCCATCAAGCACGTCGACGACTCGTGGTTGCTGCAGCTGCGCACCGAGGTCGAGAAGCTCGCCGCCACCCGCAGCCCGCGCCCGCGCATGTACTTCGTCGGCGAGACCTACGACTTCGGCAACCGCGACTACCTCAAGTCCTTCGTCGACCCGAAGACCAAGCTCGATGGACAGTTCGACTTCCCGCTCCGGCTGCAGGTGCTCGAGTCGATCATCTCGCGGCGCGCCCCGATGACTGCGCTGCGCGACCTCGTCGCCACCAACGACTCGTTCTACGGCCCCAACGCGCTGATGAGCCCGTGGATCGGCAACCACGACCTCGGCCGCGTCATCCACATGGCCGAAGACACCCCGATGTGGGGCGACGCGTACGCCGACGGCAAGGACCGCGCGTTCAACAACCCGCCCGTGCTGCCCGGGTACAAGCGCCCCTTCGAGCGCATCGCCAACGCCTTCGTCTTCCTGCTGACCAGCCCCGGCGTGCCGCTGATCTACTACGGCGACGAGATCGGGCTCCCCGGGGGCGGCGACCCCGACAACCGGCGCTTCATGCAGTGGAGCGGCTTGTCGCCTGATCAGACCTGGCTGCGCGGCCGGGTGTCGGCGCTGGGCACGCTGCGTCGAGACCACGCGGCCCTGCGGCGCGGGAAGCGCACCCTGCTCTCGGCGACCGACGACACCTTCGTGTACTCGATGAGCGACGGCGTCGAGACGCTCTACGTCGCGATCAACCGCGGCGACGCTGATCAGACCGTGAGCAGCCTCCCCTCGAAGACCCTGCGCGACCTCTACAACCAGGAGTCGGTGAGCGGCCCGTCGGTGCGCGTGCTCGCCCGCAGCGCCCGCGTGCTCTCGGAGTAGCGGACCGCCCGTCGCGCCTCAAGGAACGGCGAGTCGATCGACGACCACCGAGTCCCACGACGGGAGTCCCGAGGCGCTCCCGAATGAGCCCTGGCGCACCGTCACCTTGTAAGTGCCGCCGTAGAGGTTGGTGCTGAAGGTGAAGGCGTCGCCCGCCGCGGTGCAGTTCCCCACCGTGAACGAGCTCGAGTAGCGCGTGTCGGTGAGGTGGTCGAAGACGATGACGGCGCGCGTGTACCCCGCGTAGCAGCCGGTGACGGTCGGCGTGACGTTGTTGACGGTGATGGTCCCCGACGTCACGTACTTCGGAGGCACCACGACGTTGAGGACGTTGCCGCTGCTCGCGGCGCTGATGGCGAAGTTCGAGTTCACCACCGAGTCCCACGACGGGAGCCCCGACGCGCTGCCGAACGAGCCCTGGCGCACCGTCACCTTGTAGCTGCCGGGGTAGAGGCTGGTGCTGAAGGTGAAGGCGTCGCCCGCCGCGGTGCAGTTCCCCACCGTGAACGAGCTCGAGTAGCGCGCGTCCGTCAGGCTGTCGAAGACGATGACGGCGCGCGTGTACCCCGCGTAGCAGCCGGTGACGGTCGGCGTCGC
>JBBRUE010000537.1:0-5399 GCA_038248085.1 Myxococcales bacterium
ACGGGGTGCTGCTGCTGTCGTCTCCGTTGTTCCGTTTCGAGGGCGGGGCGGTGCCGCTGGTGTTGCTGCTGTTGTCGCTGCTGCCGGTGGTGACGCCCGCGCTGTTGGTGGGGCGGCTGCGCGATGCGTTCGTCGAGGCCGAGCGCGGGGTGGTGGTGCAGGCCGCGGCGCTCAAGCAGTTGATCCCCGACTGACGTTCCCTCTCCCTGCGGAAGCGGGGAGAGGGCCAGGGTGAGGGGCCACTTCGCTCGGGGTTCCTGACGGCTGACGGAGGCGCGCACGTGGAGACGTACGCCCGACCACGTCGCGCGCCGCTAATCACGCGCGCTCAGAGCCCGAGCAGGCGACGTACGTCGGCGGGCAGGTTGGGCCCGTTGGGGTTCACCACGCTGTCCACGAGGTCGAGCGTGGTGCCATCGGCGAGGCGCGAGGTCGTGCGCACCACCAGCACCTGCTCCCCGATGTCGTCGGTGCACGCGGCGTTCGCCTGACCCAGCGCGGAGTTGGTTCGCAGCAGCCAGACGTGGAGCGCGCCCCCGTCGAGGAACAGCCCCCGCACCGCGACCTTGCGTTGACACCCACCGACGGTCGCCACCACCAGCACCGTCGAGGCCGCATCGCCTTGCGTCCCGACGTCAGACTTCAGCCCCTGCCACGCCGCAGACGGCGCAGGAGGGACCACCGTGGGGTGACACTGCCGCTCGGCCGCGTCGACGACGCCGGGAGCGTGAGCAGGAAGCGCTGGTTCCTGAACTGGCCGCACTCGGGCGCGTTGGTCCGCACCATGAACTCCACTGCGGTGCCGGCCGGTGGCGAGCCGCCGGTGTTGTCGTACGCGCCGCAGGCCGCCAGCATCACCCCGCACACGCCACCGAGAGCCGTTCTCATGACGGGCTCCGGTTCAGCGGCGGACCGACGCCATCGCCGACGCGGGGTAGCGCGCGCCACTCGCCACATTGGGAGGGAACGCGGTGTCGAGGTCCATCAGCTCTTCCGGCGTGAGGGTCACCTTGACCGCGCCGACGTTGTCCTCGAGGTAGGTGCGCCGCTTGGTGCCGGGAATGGGCACCACGAACGGCTTGCGCGCCAGCAACCACGCGAGGGCGAGCTGCGAGGGCGTGCAGTTCTTCCGGGCCGCCATCGCCTCGACGACCTTCACCAGCTCGAGGTTCCTGGCGAAGTTCTCGCCCTGGAAGCGCGGGGAGTTCCGGCGGAAGTCGTCAGCCGCGAGGTCTTCGAAGCGCTTGAGCTGCCCGGTGAGGAAGCCGCGGCCCAGCGGCGAGTAGGCCAGCAGCCCGATGCCCCGCTTCGCGCACACGTCGAGCACGCCGTCTTCCACGTCGCGGGTCCACAACGAGTACTCGCTCTGCACCGAGGCGAGGGGGTGCACCTTCCACGCGCGCTCGAGGGTCTCGGGGCCCGCCTCGGACAACCCGATGAAGCGCACCTTGCCTTCCTTCACCAGGCCGGCCATCGCGGCGACGCTCTCTTCGATGGGCGTCTTCTGGTCGACGCGGTGCAACTGGTACAGGTCGATGACCTCGACGCCGAGCCGCTTCAGGCTGCCCTCGCACGATTTGCGGATGTAGTCGGGCGAGCCATCGATGCCGCGCATGCCGGGGTTCTTCGGGTCGCGCACGATGCCGCACTTGGTGGCGAGGATGACCTGGTCGCGCTTGCCGGCGATGGCGCGGCCGACGAGCTCCTCGTTGAGGTACGGCCCGTACATGTCGGCCGTGTCGAGGAGCGTGACGCCCAGCTCGAGCGCGCGGTGGATGGTGGCGATCGACTCCGCGTCGTCGCGCGGGCCGTAGAACTCGCTCATGCCCATGCAGCCCAGCCCGAGCGCGGGCACCTCGAGGTTCCCGAGCATCCGTTTCGGCATCGTCATGGGTGTCTCCTTCGAGGTCAGGTCACAGCGCGCGTTCGTACACCCGCCACTTCTTGTACACCTTGGCGTTCATCCGCTCGATGCCACGGTTGATCTGCGTGTTGTCCTCGAGGGTCCACGAGAGCTCGCCGGCGCTGTAGCCCGCCGCGGTGCCGCGCTGGCTGACCTCTTCGTAGAGCACCGCCGCCAGCGCTCCGTACTTCCGTGACGCGCGGAACTCGTCTTTCACGCCGAGGAGGATGAGGCGCGCGTTCTTCGGGCGGTTGAACTTGAGCCGCCAGAGCAACTTGAGGAGGTTGATGGGGTTCTTCATCAGCTCGCCCTTGAAGTCGCGGATGAGCTCGTTGATGTCGGGGATGGCGAAGAGGATCGCCGCCGGCTTGCCGTCGACCTCCGCCACGTACGCCAGCTGCACGTCGATGAAGAGCTTGTACTCGTTGGCGATGACCTCGAGCTCCATGTCCGTGAAGGGCGTGAAGTTCCAGTTGTTCTTCCAGGCCTCGTTGTAGACCTCCTGAATGATGCGCGCCTCGCGGCGGATCTCCTTGAGGTCCATCATGCGGATCTTCACGTTGGGCAGCTCGCGGGTCTTCTTGGCCACCTTCGCGGTCAGCCCGTCGAGCGGGGTGCCAGCCTGGTACCACCAGCCGAAGAGGTCCTTCGCCTTGCCGTAGCCCGCGTTGAGGATGAGCGCGTCCATGAAGGGGCGGTTCCAGGTGGTGCCGATCATCGCCGGCTTGTCGAAGCCCTCGATGAGCACGCCGGTCTCGCCCTTGGAGTCGAGGGTGAAGGGCCCGCGGAGCCGCACGCGGCCCTTGCTGCGCGCCCACGCCTCGGCCTGGGTGAAGAGGGCCCTGGCCACCTCGGGGTCGTCGGGGCACTCGAAGAAGCCGAAGAAGGCGGTCTTCGGCTCGTCGGGCCAGCGGGTGTCGTAGTCGTGGTCGATCTGCGCGCTGATGCGGCCGACGGCCTTGCCGTCCTTGAACGCGGTCCACGCCTCGAGCTCGCCGTGGGCGAGGAAGACGCTCTTCTTCGGGTCGAGCTGCTTGCGGTAGTCGTCGAGCAGCGGCGGGACCCAGTTCTTCTCTTCGGCCAGGCCGATGTTCCACGGAACGTGGAGGAAGACCTCGATGTCCTTCTTTCCGTGAACGGGGCGAACGTCGATCATGGGGGCCACGCCTACACGCCCGCGCGCGCGCCGCAAACAACGAAGCGACGGTTTACGCGGCGGGCTTGCCGTCGCGGGCGTGCTGGAGCGCGGCCTGGAGCTGCTTCTGCACCTTCTGCTCTTCGACGAGCTGCTCGTAGAGGCGCTTGGTCTCGAGGTGCAGGAGGCGGACCTCGATCATGTTGTGCACCCGCGTGAGCACCTCGGCGAGGTCGAGGGGCTTGCTGACGAAGTCTCGCGCCCCGGCCCGCAAGGCGCGCAGCTTGTGGCCCGGCTCAGCGGTGATGACCAGCACCGGGAGATACCCTTCCTGCTCGATCTCCTTGAGACCCTCCATCACCTGGAAGCCGTCCATGCCGGGCATCAACAGGTCGAGGAGGATGAGGTCGTAGTGGTTCTGGCGGTGGAGCTCGCAGACCTCTTTGGGGTCCATCGTCGAGGTGACCGCGAGGTACCCCGCGCCCCGCAACACGCGGTCGAGCAGGAGCACGTTGCTCTCCTGATCGTCCACGATCAGCACGCGTGCGTTGTAGATGTCGGTCAGCGTGATCATGGAGTGACTCCCGGAGGGTGTGGAAACTGAGGTCGGAGAACGTTGGTGTCGGCGAACTCCAGCGCGACGTCCAGCGTTCTCATGAACTCGTGAATCTTGATGGGCTTGGTGAGGTAGCGGAAGAAGCCCGCCTGGAGCCCCTTCTCGATGTCGTGGGGCATGGCGTTGGCGCTGAGCGCGACGACGGGAATGTGCGACGTCGCCCCGTCCTTGCGCAGAATGCCCATCGCCTCGATGCCGTTGATGTCCGGCAAGTTGATGTCCATGAGGATGACGTCGGGCAGGTTCTTCCGGGCGAGCTCGACGCCGAGCCTGCCGTTGGGCGCGCTCAGCAGCCGCAGGTCGGTGCGGCGCGCGACGAGCCGCTCGACCAGCCGGAGGTTGGCGAGGTTGTCCTCGACGTAGAGCACGGTGCGCACCACGGCCACGTGGACGGCGTGCGTCCGTGCCGCCACGCTGTCCTCGTCGCTGGCGGCATCGAACTGTGGCTCGGCGGCGGCGGCCATCTCGAACCAGAACACGCTCCCCGCGCCGACGGTGCTCTCTACGCCCACCACCCCGCCCATCAGCTCGATCAACTGCCGCGCCACCACCAGGCCGATGCCGGTGCCCTCGACGCCGTTGGCCTCCTGGCCGAGCCGGTTGAACGGCTGAAAGAGCTGCGCGACCTTCTCCGGAGGCAGGCCGAAGCCCGTGTCCTTGATGTTGAGCCGCACCCGGCCCGGCCTGGTGAGGTCGCAGGTCACCAGCACGGTGCCCTGCTCGCGGTTGTACTTGATGGCGTTGGACAGGAGGTTGATCAGGATCTGCTTGAGCCGCGTGCGATCGGCGTGGATGAAGCACGGCACGTCGAACGTGGGGAAGGTGAGGTGAATGCCGCGCGCCTGCGCGTGCCCCTCGATCATGCCCTGGCACTCGAGCAGCACCTCTTCGAGCGCCACCGACTCCGGCGACATCGACAACTTGCCCGACTCGATCTTCGCCAGGTCGAGGATCTCGTTGATCAACTTGAGCAGGTGCCAGCCCGCGTGGAGGATCTGCCCGATGCTCTCCTTCTGGGTCGGCGTCGGCGGCGCGACGTCGGACTCCATCAACTGCGCGAACCCGAGGATGGCGTTGAGCGGCGAGCGGAGCTCGTGGCTCATGCTCGACAGGAAGTCCGACTTCGAGAGGTTGGCCGTCTCGGCGAGCACCTTGGCGCTCTGCAGCTCGATGTTCTTTTCCTGCAGCACCTGGTCGAGGCGCTTGCCCTCGGTGACGTCACGGGCCGCGGCGAAGACGCCCTTGAGCCGCCGGTCGCCGTCGTAGAAGGTCGACGCGTTCCACGAGACCACCGTCTCCTTGCCGTCGCGGCTGCGCGCGGTGAGCTCGAAGTTGGTGAGCTTCCCCTCGGCGAGCGCCTGGCGAATGCTGACCTCGGCGAGGTCGGGGTCGGTGAAGTAGTTGCGGAACGGCGCGCCGATCAGCTCGTCGCGGGTGCAGCCGGTCAGCGCCTCCATCTGCTTGTTGACGTCGGTGATGATCCCCTGGGGATCGGTGGTCATGATCGCGTCGATGTTCGATTCGATGAGCGAGCGCGTGTAGAACTGCTGGTCGCGCAGGCGCTGGTCGAGCTTGACGCGCTCCTCTTCGACTTGTTTGCGGGCGGTGTTGTCGGTGCCGATCAGCAGGTACCCGATGATGCCGTCCTGCGCGTCGCGCAGCGCGGTGACCGACACCACCGCGGGGAAGCGGCTCCCGTCCTTGCGGATGTAGGTCAGCTCGTAGATGTCTTCGATGCCGCGCGA
>JBBRUE010000538.1:0-5396 GCA_038248085.1 Myxococcales bacterium
CTCCTCGTGGGGTGGCGCACGCTCCCCGAGAGCGCCCTCCAGGAGCGCGTCGTGCAGTCCCGGTTCGTCGCGCGCGAGCTGCTCCGGGCCCTCGCCTCGAAAGAAGAAGAGGACTTCACCCCGCGCTGGACCTTCGCCCTCGGCGCCAAGGTCGGCTCGGTCATCTCCTATGATCCCCCCAGCTTCACCTTCGGCGCCCACGCCGGCTTCCGCTATTGGGGCAGCCTCTTCGTGATCCCCGGCGCGGTGCTGGAGATCGAGAACCTGATCCAGGGCGCGCGGTCCCTCGTCACCTCCTCGGTGCTCGGCCGCGTCGAGCTCTCGTTGTGGACCGCCGAGAACGCGCGCTTCCTCAACCTGCCTTCGGTCTCCTTCGTGATGGGCGCCGGGCCCCTGGTCGGCTTCGGGCGGGCGCCCGGGCTGGGGGGCCGCGCCGTCATCGGCATCCACCTCGTGCACCTCGGGCGCTTCGTCACCCCGATCTTCTTCGAGCTCGGCTTCCAGGTGCTCGAGGTCGACGAGCAGTCTTCGACCGGCCTGCGCCTCGCGCTCGGCCTCGGGCTCTGAGCACGACCGCTTCTACAGCGTGCGCTCGAGCTCCCAGGCCGCGACCTTGAAGCCGCTCGACTTGAACAGCTCCCCGTCAGCGCCCGCGTCGGCGCGCAGGGTCGTCACCATCAGCCGGCACCCGCGCGACTTCAGGTAGGCCTCGGCCTCCTTGATCAGCCGCTCGCGGATGCCGTGCGCTCGCCACGCCGGAGCCACGGTGAGCGCCTCGAGCCGGCCGTGCTCTTCGCCGCTGATCGGGTGCGAGCCCCGCACCCGCGCGATGGCCACGCCGATCGCCCGCCCGTCGAAGTCTGCCACCAGCAGCCCCTCGGGCTCTTCCGTCAGCGCCCGCTCCAGCAGCCCGCGAAACGTCTCCATCCACCGTTTGCGTGCCGGGAAGCTCCGCGCCGACTCGTTCTCGAGCGACTCCAGCACCGAGAGGTCCTGCACTTTCACGCGACGCACCACGAGCGGCTTGCCGCGGCTCGTAGCCGAAGTGCCCCCGCCAGCGCACGGAAGGACTCAGGATCGCGGGTAGACGTTCGGCCTACATCCTGCTACCCAAACCCCGCGTGCGCAGCGCTCCGTGCTGCGCTCCTGACCTGCTGCGGGGGTCGGTTTCACAGTAGCTTTTCTGACCTTTTCCGCCTCACCGAGGACTCCCATGCCTGATCGCATTGCCGGTTCGCCCAGCCTCCCGCGCCCCCTCAGCCCCTCCGGTCCGTCCTCGGTGACCGTGAAGTCCGGCGACTCGCTCTCGAAGGTCGCGCAGCGCGCCGGCGTGACTGTCGAGGCGCTCGTGCAGGCGAACGTTGGCCGGTACCCCGGGCTGGCGACCAACCGCAACGCGATCCAGGTCGGGTGGAACCTCAGCGTCCCCGGCGCGCAGGCTCGGCCCACGCAGGTGACGACCGCACCCACCACCCCGCAGCCCGCCCAGCAGGGGTGGTCGGCCACCACCACCGGCGGTCCCGCAGCGGCCCAGGTCGGCACCGCGCAGCGCCCGTCGAACTTCGGCGCGAAGCTGGCCGCGGGCGGCACCCAGTCGATCGAGCTGCGCATGAAGCAGCACGCCGACGCCATCGAGAAGACCGGCGTGGGCGCCTACTTCGGCGATCACTCCTCGTGGAAGACGATGAGCGCCTCCGAGAAGGACCAGTGGATCAAGGACAACGCCAAGCCCGGCGTGAAGCCGCCTTCGGCCAGCAGCGTGAAGGAGAACAGCTGCATCGGCTGGGCGATGGAGAACGTCGGCGCCGCCTACGCCGCGGCCGGCAAGTCGGAGCGCTGGTCGGAGATCATGCGCACCGTCGTCTCCAAGGGCTCCAAGGGCACCGACCTCGCCAGGGAACTCAAGAAAGACGGCTGGGAGTCGATCTACTGGAACCCCGACGCCAAGCACCCCAGCGACGGCAACGCGGAGCACAGCTTCTCGGCGACCCAGGTGGCCCGCGGCAAGGGCTACTACGGCGTCGACATCGACGCGCAGGTGACCAACTACCGGCCCACCGACGGCCAGGGCACCAAGCAGGACATGGCGGGCATCGAGCGCCTCCGCGAAGTGCCGTTCTTCTTCGGCCTCGCCAAGGGCGGCGTGCACACCTTCGTCGGCCGCAAGGGCGAGGTGAACGAGTTCCACTGGGCGGAGATGCCCAACTCGGCGCACGCCATTCAGCAGACGCCGCTCGAGCAGTTCGGTTGGAACTCGGGGCTGATCATGGTGCCCCCTGGCACCTGGCCCAAGGGCAACCCCGCGCACAACTGAGTCACGGCCTTCTTCAGTGCCCCGACGCCCTGTGCCACTCGAGGATCGAGTGGGGCAGGGCGTCGTCGTGGGTGGAGACGTTGAGCGATCGCAGCCGATCGAGCAGCGCGTTGGTCTCGTCGGCCGGCAGCTTCGTGGGCCCGGTGATGCGGTGGCAGAAGAAGGTGCGGCACCCCAGCGGGCGCGCCTCGTAGACGGTGCAGCGCAGTCCCGCTGCGTCGAGAAACGGGCAGCCGCCGTCGGCGCGCGCCGGGGGCAGGGGACGCCGCTCGCGCAGCAGGTGCGCCTCGATCACCTTCCACTCGCTGGGCCACAACCACGGCGGCCGCCTGGTCACCGCGAGCTGGCAGCACTCGGCGGTCCCCGGACAGCCGTGCTTGCTCCACGCGGCGTCGGCCTTGGAGAGGATCGCCCGCGTCTCCGTCACCGCCCGCCGCCACGCGACCTTCATTTCCCCATCAGGGCTGTCGTCGTCAGGTACCGTCACGTGTCCTCTCAGGAGCTTCCATGCAGCCTGGTCCGTCCGGTGCACAGTGTGCCATTCACGTCGGCCTCGCGGCGCCCTTCGTCTGCGCGCGCTGCGGCAACTTCATGTGCGCCACCTGTGCCGGGAATGGCGCGTCGTCGCAGTGCCCGGGCCAGCTTCGGCGAGCTGTGGAACCACGTCACCACCGCCTTCCAGCGTGACTGGCTGATGTGCGTGCTGGCCGGCGTGATCTTCCTCGCCATCGCCACCGCGGGTGGCCTGGTCTCGAACCTGCTCAACAAGCTGGTCTCGTCGCGTCGCTGGTGGGCATTCACCTCGACCCGCTCAACCCGTTTCGCGACCGTGCTCGCGCTCTACCTCGCGCTGCGCCAGGGCTCCTCGCTGCCCCCGGCGGTGCACGGCTGAGCCGGTTCAGAGCACGCGCAACACGAAGCACTTGAGGTAGCGCGTCTCGCGCAGGCTCAGGAGCACCGGGTGATCCTTGCCCGCGCCGCGCTTCTCGATGATCTGCACCCGCCGCTTCGCGTCTGCCGCGGCCGAGTCGAGCATCTCTTCGAAGCGCTCCTCGTTGATGTGGTGGGTGCAGCTCGCGGTGATCAAGATGCCGCCCGGGTTGAGCAACTGCATCGCGCGGAGGTTGATCTCCTTGTACCCGCGCGCCGCGGCCTCGAGCGCCGTCTTGTTCTTCGCGAACGAGGGCGGGTCGAGCACGATGGTGTCGAACTTCTTCCCCTCGTCGAGCGAGTCGCGGAGGAAGTCGAAGGCGTTGGCGGCCACCGCCTTCACGTTCTCCAGCTTGTTGCGCGCGGCGTTGGCGGTGATCTGCGCGCACGCCGCCTCGGAGATCTCCACCGCGGTGACCTGCTTGGCCTTGAGCGCCATCTGCAGCGCGAAGCCACCGGCGTAGCTGAAGCAGTCGAGCGCCTCACCGAAGGCCCAGTCAGCCGCCATCACGTGGTTGTCGCGCTGGTCGAGGAAGGCGCCGGTCTTCTGGCCCGTGAGCAGGTCGACCTCGAGGGCGATGTGCCCTTCGCGGTAGGTGATCGGGCCGTCGATGGTGCCGCGCAGCATGCCCTTCTCGGGCTCGAGGCCCTCGAGGCGCCGCACGTTGGCGTCGCTGCGGTTGACGATCGCCTTGCACTGGAACTGCGCCTGCAGCAGGTCGGCGATGAGATCTTTGCGCTGCTCGGTCGCCTTGTGGAGGAACTGCACCGAGAGGTAGTCGCCGAAACGATCGACCACCAGCCCGGGCAGCAGGTCGGCCTCGCCGTGCACCACCCGGTACGCCTTCTCGTCGGGCAGCGCGCGGCGCCTCAGCGCGTCGGCGTTCAGCAGGCGGGTCTTGAAGAACTCGGCGTCGACCGGCACGTCGTCCCACGACAGCCAGCGCAGGCTGATCTTCGACTCGCGCGAGTAGAACGCCTGGCCGAGGAAGTAGCCGCGGCCGTCTTCCACCCGCACCACTTCACCGCCCACCAGCGAGGCGGGCACCGGCTCGACGTCGGCCGCGTAGATCCACGGGTGGCCGGCCTTCCAGCGGTCGGAGCCCTTCCTGGTGATTCGAACGGTCGGAGTCGTCACGCCGAGGCCAAAACCCGATCGACGACCACCTGTCCACTCCCATCGTCCTTCACGGTGCAGATGGCCACCGCGGGGTCGCGCGAGAAGAAGAGCTGCCAGCCCTCTTCGACGGCCTGGGCGAGGAGCTGGCGCTTCTCTTCGATCGCCGTCAACGGGTACAGGTCGAAGGCGCTGACCCACGGCGCGTGGAGGTGCGCGGTGGTGGGAATGAGGTCGGAACAGAACACCATCGCCTCACCGCTCTCGGCCTCCAGCCGCACCAGCTGCATGCCCACGGTGTGCCCTTCGCTCACGAAGAGGTGCACCCCCGGGTAGAGCTCGGTCGACCCCTCGAGCAGGTGGAGCTTTCCGCTCCGCTCGAGCAGCGCGAAGTCCTCGCGGCGGAAGCTGCCCGCGTCCTTCTCCGCCGGCTGGTGGGCCCACTTCCAGTGGCGGCGCTGCAGGTGCACCGTGGCGTTGGGGTAGCTCATGCGGAGCTCGCCGCCTTCTTCGCGCGTCGTGCCTCCCGCGGCGTCGAAGTGGAGGTGGCTGAGCACCACGTCGGTGACGTCGGCGCGCGTGCGGCCGACCTCTGCCAGCGCGGCGTCCAACCCCTCTCCGTGCTCGAGCCCGTACATCGCGCGGTGCTGCCCGTCCCACCGGGAGCCCATGCCGAGGTCCACCAGCAGGAGCCGGCCGTCGGCTTCCACCAGCATCGAGCGGGTCACCAGCGAGATGCGGTTGCGTTCGTCGGGGGCGAAGCGACGCTCCCACAACACGCGGGGCACCACGCCGAACATCGCGCCGCCGTCGAGTGACAACCGCCCCTCGACCAGCGGGTGCACCGTCATCGGGCCGAGTCGCAGCGCCATGCGGGGCAGTGTGACATCATCGGGCAGTGCAGCACTCCTACGATCTGCTTCTGCAGGGTAAGAGCCCCGGTGATGCGGTGCCCCTCGAGGGGTTGATCGCGGCGTTCGGCGCGAGGGGGGCCACGCTCTCTTCCGAAGGGCGCGGCACCTGGAAGCTGGCCGA
>JBBRUE010000539.1:0-5388 GCA_038248085.1 Myxococcales bacterium
AGGCTGCGTCAGAGCGGCACCATCTCGCAGGAACAGGGCCGCCAGGACGACGCGCAGGACCTCTACGCCGAGGCCCTGCGGCGCCACCAGAAGGCGCGCGACCGGCGCTTCGAGGGCGTGACGCTGACCAACATGGCGGTGCTCCAGCAGGCGCGCGGCGAGTGGGACGCCGCCGAGGACAGCTGCCTGCGCGCCATCGCCGTGCACCGCGAGCTGGGCAACCGCCGCAGCGAAGGCATCGCGATGACCAACCTCGCCGACGTCGAGCGCGATCGCGGGCGCTCGGCGCGGGCCATCGCCCTCTACAAGCGCGCGCTGGCCGTGCACCGCCAGGCCGGCAGCCTCCGCTTCGAGGGCATCTGCCTGCTCAACCACGGTCTGCTCTCACTCGAACAGCGCGACGGGGCGAGGGGGCGACGGCTGCTCGACGAGGCGCTGATGCTCTTCCGCGTCGTCGGCGACAAACGACATGCCGGGCTGACGCTGGGCGCCCGCGGCGCGCTCGAGGCCTTCGAGGGCCAGCCCGGGCCGGCCGCTGCGGACTTCGACGAAGCACAGGCGCTGCTGGTGGGCGGCGCAGACATCGCGTTCTCGGCCGCCGTCGAGGTGTACCGCGCGCAGCAGGACCTCGCGCGGGCCGACGAGCGGGAAGTCGCGAAGCGGGGCGCGGAGGCCACCGCGGCGCGCGCAGCCGCTTCGGCGCGCATCGAGGCGGCCGTGGCAGCGGGACCCGGTGGTTCGCTGGCGACGCGCTTCGAGCACGTCCGCATGGCGCTGCGCGTGTTGCGGGCGTGGGGCGAACGCGGCTGACCGGCGAGGGAGCTACTTCGCCGGCTGCAGCGTGCGCACGAGCCGGTCGAGCGGGTACCCGTCGGCCTTCAGCTTCGTGATGAGGCTCGCGTACACCGCGTCGTCCATCGTCGGCGTGCGGCTCAAGATCCACAGGTAGTCGCGCCCCGGGTGCCCCACCACCGCGTACTGGTAGTCGGGCTCGAGCTCGATGATCCAGTAGTCGCCCCAGAACGGCCGGAAGAAGCTGACCTCCAGCTTCGCGTTGCTGGTGGCGTCGACCACCCGCGCGCGCCCGAGCGCGACCTTCTCTTCGCCGTCGAGCGCGTTGAGTCGGCAGCGATTGGTGACGTCGATCTCCCCGTCGGGGCGCAGCGCGTAGTTCGCCGAAGTCGCGGTGCAGCCCTTCTGGAAGCTCTGCGGGAAACTGGCGATCTCGTACCAGGTGCCCAGGTACCGCGAGAGCTCCACCTGGGGCACCGTCTCGAGCGGCGGCAAGTTGAGCCGCGAGGTCGTGCTCGCACACCCGCTGATCAGCACCACCGCGACGAAAGCAAGGAGCCTCATGGTTGGTCGAGGCTAACGCCCCCGGCCCCGGAAAGCGGGGTGAGAGGCGCGTGACCCCTCACCCCGGGCCTTCAGTGTGGAAGCACGGGCTCTTTCATCGTGCGCTCAAACGACTCCCGAACATGCAGCCGCCCATCGAGCGGCAACACGTCGAGATGCAGATTCATCGAGCCATCGCGGTTCTCTTCCGCCCAGCCGGCGCGCACCCAGATGCTGCCGTTGCGCCCCTGCTTGATGGAGAAGATCGCGAGCGTCTTCCCGGGTTGGGACATGGGACCTCCTTTCTGCCGGTGTCATCACCCGGCAGGAGGCCTCACAGCGAACCGCGTGCCTGCGCCGCTTCCGCGCGCGGGCGTTGCGCTCACGTCCGCGGGGAGTGATGGAGCGAGGACGCTCCAGCCGCCCGCTCGAACTTCAGAAGTACGAGGCGGTCAGGGTGACGCCGCTGTAGTCGCGGTAGCCCCACACCAGCAGGTAGTAGGTCCCGGCCGAGGCCGGGACCCACGAGACGGTATCGGTGTTGCCCCCCGCCTCGCTGGCGTAGTCGTACACGGTGCGCGTCGGAGGCGTGCCCAGTGCGCCGTAGATGTCGGCGTCGCCGGTGCCGCCGGAGATGCTGATGGTCAGCGACGCCGCCGCGGCCGGCAGGGTGATGGCGTACATCCGGTACGAGTCTTGGACACCAGCCACGGTGAGCAGCCCATTGTTGCTCAACACCGTCGGGCTGGGCGGGTTGGTCAGCGTCGCCGACAGCGTGTACGAGCCACCGGTGGTCCCCGCGGAGTCGATCACCATCGCGTAAGTGCCCGCCTGGACCCAGGTGTCGATCGTCGTCGAGGCACCCGCCGAGAGCGCGGCCCGGCACAGCAACTGGCTCGTGCACGAGCCTGCGCTGAGCGTCATCAGCCCGAGCGCCGCCTGGAACGATGCCGCATTGAGCGTCGCGGTGAGCTGCTTCGTCGAGGTCGTGGTGAACGAGTAGACGAGATCGCCCGCGCTCCCGCTCTCACACGTGAGGCTGACGTCGTTGGTGGCGTTCAGCGTGCTCCCCGACACGGTGCCGGTGAAGCTGAGCGCCGTCGGCGTCGCGCAGCTCTCGCCGACGCTCGCGCCGCCTCCGCCAGTGCCGCCGCCCGTCACGCCGCCGCCACCACCGACCCCACCACCCGTCGCGCCTCCGCCGCCGGTACCGCCGCCCGTGGTGCCTCCACCCGTGCCGCCACCCGTGCTCCCGGTGCACACCCAGTTCACGCAGGTCTGCAGGCCCGCGGCGCAGCTCGCGCACGCCCCGCCGCCTTGCCCGCAGATGCTGTTGTTGTTGCTGTTCGCGCGGTCGATGCAGGTGCCCTGGAACAAGCAGCCGGTGCACGCCCCGCCACCACCCGTGCCGCCGCCGGTGGTGCCGCCGCCCGTCCCGCCGCCCGTGGTGCCGCCGCCCGTCCCGCCGCCCGTCGAGCCGCCACCGTTGCCGCCGCCGTTGCCCGAGCACAGGCCGAGCTGGCAGATGGTGCCCAGCGAGCAGCTCATGCAGACCTGCCCACCGGAACCGCAGGCCACCTGCGAGGCCCCCGTCGCACACTCACCCGTCGTGGCGTCGCAGCAGCCGAAGCACGAGCTGGGCGTGCACTTGACCTGGGGCTTCCCGCACCCGGCGGCCGGAAGAACGAACACCACCGCCGCGGCGAAGGCCGTGACCAACCACTTCGAAGACGTGTGCATGCAATCCCTTTGGTTCCGGCTCGGCCTTCCCGGAACCTCCTCCATACGGGGCTCGGTGCCTCGCGTGCAACCCGACCCGTCAGCGCGGGGCGGGCTTCTGACACGTGGGGACCACCTGGCCGCCGCCGTCGAGGGGCATTCCCCCGATGGGGCGGCCTTTCAGCGCGGCGTTGACGAAGCGCGTGCGGCGGTTCTGCGCGCGGCCCTCGGGCGTGTCATTGGGAGCGATGGGCTTGCCGCCCACACGCGACGCCCTTCTTCACCAGCGCTTCGACCACCGCGACCGCGCGCGCCTCGCTGAGCTCCTGGTTCGCGCGCCGGTCCCCCATGTCGTCGGTGTGCACCTCGACGCGCAGCACCGAGAGGTACGACTTCGCCTCGAGGTAGCCCTTCACGAACTCCAGCACCGCGTCGCTCTCGGCCTTGAGCTTCGCGTTCCCCACCTCGAAGAGCACCGGGCCTGGCGCCTTGAGCACATTGCCCTCGAGCTCGTAGTGCACCGGGTCGGCAGCGACGGACAGCGACACGACGGCGACGAGCAGGGCACCCATGGGGACGCGACCGTAGCCGAGTTCAGAAGGTGAGCACGACGCCCAGCCCCGCGCCGCTGCCAGGGAGCACGACCGGCGCGAGCGTGAAGCCCACGCGCTCGGGCTGGCGGTCCGCGCCATAGCGGTAGCGGGTCGAGCGGTGATGCACGACCCAGCGCCCGACACTGAAGCCAATCGCGCCGCCGAGGATGACGTCCGACACCCAGTGGTAGTTGTCGCCGACCAGCGCCGCGCCGAAGACGAGCGCGAAGGCGTTGAGCGCCACCCACAGCACCGGGTGGTCGAAGTACGTCATCAGCACCGAGAGCAGCGCGTACATCGACGCCATGTGTCCCGAGGGGGTGCCGCCCGGCCAGAACTCCAGGGAGCGGGCCGGACCGAAGTATTCGCCCCCGAGCTCCGGCCGGGTGGGCTGGGCGCGCCCCGCGAGCAGCTTGATCATCTGGTGGTAGAGCTGCGCGACCGCGAAGGCCTCGATCATCAGCGTCGCCGTCTCCGTCGCCGCGGCGTGGCCGGTGATCAGCCCGTAGATCAGCAGACCCACCGTCGCCGCCCCGGTCGTGGACCAGATGACGAGATCGCCCGTCGTGTTCCACACCGTGAAGTGGTTCGGCCCGCCGAGCACCTCGTTCTGCACGAAGCCCTGGAACTGCACGTCGAGCGAGGGGCGGCCGATCGACAGCGCGGCCGTCGAACCCACGGCGCCGCCGAAGACCGCCCACTCCGGCGCGCCCCACCACGGCATCCCCGAGGGGATCGCCACCAGGTCGGCGAAGATGCGCGTCACCAACCCGGAGAAGAGGTCGGCGCGGCGGTACCTCCACTGATCACCCGTGAAGAGCCCGTGACCGTCGCGGGGCTGCACCGAAGGCCGCGTCTCGGGCTGCCCCGCCGCCGCCATCGACAGCAGCACACACCCGACGAGCGCCCATCGGCGCATCGGCTTCGGCAGGTGCATTCTTTTCGTCATCCCACCCGCCGAGGGGAGCAAAACGAGCGCCACGGCGGCCTCCGAGCGGAGGCGCGGTCCGAGACGTGCGGATTCTGCGCGCTCAGTGGCCATCGACGCCGAAGTGCGGGTCGGTCATCAGGCTCAAGGTGAGCCGGAGCGCGAGGCCGGTGTTGTGGACGCCGCCGTCGCCTGCGAAGTGAGCGCGGCGATCCGAGAAGGTGGCCTCGGCGCCGACCCCCAGCCACCGCCACACCGGCACGTTGAGCGCGACGGTCACGTGGGTGATCGACTCGAAGCCGCTCGGCGGCAGGTACGCCCCGGCGACGAGCCAGTAGCGCACCACCAGCTCGAGCTGGAACCAGTCGGGGCGCAGCAGCCGCACGTCGGCCTGCGCCTGGAGCCCCGGGCCGACGTGGTAGTCGCGCCCGAGATCCGGCGAGACGTCGAGGAGCTGACCGGCCGCGGCGAAGGGGCTCCCGCACAACGTGCCGCCCGCCTGCAGGTACAGCTTCCGCACCGGCTGGTACTCGAGAATGAACCCCGGCCCCACCCCCACGGCGGAGGCGCGGATGATGGCCGGCGCGGCGTAGTCGTAGGCGCCGAACACGCCCCACACCCCGCGGACCTTCCCGTCCGGAGGTCCGAAGCGGAGCCCTCCGAGCAACCCGCGAATGAAGATGTTGCCGACGACCTTGCGCGGGAACGACAGGTCGGCGCGCAGCTCGAAGTACGAGAGCGGCGTGTCGTAGGTCGAGCGGAGATCCCACGGCGCGCCGTTGACCAGGAGCACCGACGCCAGCGCCTGGGGCG
>JBBRUE010000540.1:0-5378 GCA_038248085.1 Myxococcales bacterium
GAGCACGCCGGCGACCCGCGCCGCATCAAGGGCATCACCAGCAAGCAGCTCAAGGCGTCGCTGCAGCTCATCCGCGCCACCTCGTCGGGGCTGCTGGTCGCCAACGACTCGAAGACCGAGAACCTGATGAAGGGCCAGCGCGGCGAGATCCCCGGGCAGCTCGCGTTCTTCCTCATCGCGCTCGCGGTGCACGGCTACGAGCCGGTCAGCCTCAAGTACGTGAAGACCAACGCCGACGGCTCACTGCGCTACCTCTCGCAGACCGAGCTCGAGTCGCTGGAGAAGAAGGAAGCGAAGCTCCTCAACAAGGTGTGGGTCGCGCCCGATTTCTCCGAGGCCTTCGACAACCTCGAGCTCATCGCGATCAAGAAGGGCGGCGACCCCACGAAGGACCGCATCGTGCACCGCCACTTCGCCCAGAACCTCGACGACGATCACTTCGGCAAGGACGACGGCATGAAGAACTACCTCAAGGCGCGCGCGCCGATCGTCGCGATGACCAAGGCCGCCAGCTACCTGCTGTGGCGTGACAACTTCTCGACCATTCGCCAGTACCTGCTCGACACCATGCAGTTCATGGTCAGCGACTCGACGGGCATTCCCCCGAAGTTCGCCACCGCGGCCGGCTTCACCCAGGAGCCCTACGGCAAGTTCGCCGAGTCGTTCCTCAACGCGAACCCGGCCTACAACAAGGACTTCGTCAAGCTGTGGAAGGGCGCCAAGCCGCTGCCGTTCCGCTACGGCTACCTCGACAAGAACCTGTCGATGCACATGCTGGTGACGAAGAAAGCGGTGCCGGCGAAGTAGGCTCCGGGCCTGTGCTCCTCGCGCTCCTCCTCGTGCTCGGCCAGGCCTCCGCTGACGCGGGCGTGCTCGCTGAGCCCACCACGCCAGCGCGCGAGCTGATCGAGCGCACCACCGAGGGCGAGTACGTCGAGCAGCTCCTCGACGACGGCAAGTACGTGCGCTTCGGAACCAGGGACAACGGCCCGGTGCACGTGTGGCGGCCGCGCAGCTACAAGCGCGAGAGCGCGGTCACCGTCATCTACGTGCACGGGTTCTTCACCAGCATCGACACCGCGATGCGCGAGCACCAGCTCACCGCGCAGTTCCGCGACTCCGGCCGCAACGCGCTGTTCATCGCCCCCGAGGCCCGCAGCTGGCGCACCGACCCCGTCCTCTGGCCCGACCTCGAGAAGCTGATCGCCGCGGTCGAGAAGCGCCTGAAGATTCAGCGGCCGCCCGGGCCGATCGTGCTGCTCGGCCACTCGGGGGCGTACAAGACCATCGCCGGCTGGCTCACCGACGAGCAGGTCGGCCAGGTGCTGCTCGTCGACGGGCTCTACGGCAACGAGACCGACTTCAAGGCGTGGCTCGACGTCGCCAACCCGGTGACCCCGCGGCAGTTGGTGCTGGTCGGCTTCGACACCCAGCAGCGCGCGGAGTGGATGGTGAAGAAGCACGCCGCCTCGATCCAGGTCGACACGCTCCCGTGGCTCTACGACGAGTGGCCCCCCGCGGTTCGCAAATCGTCGCTGGTGTGCGTGCAGTCCGAGCGGCTCGACCACATGCAGCTGGTGACCGACGGGCGGCTCCTGCCCTGGCTCCTCCACGCCTTCCGGTGAACCCTGTGCCTGAACACCTGCTACTCGAGCGGAACACGTTCCTCACGCGCTTCGGCTCGAGCGATCCGGCCAACCGCGTGCTGCGCCGGCTCCACGCGCTGGTGTCGGTCGACGACGCGCACATCGCGGCCAACGCGCTGGAGTGGCTCGAGGAGCTCGTCGACTGGCTGTTCGAGCGCGGCACGGCCCCCGGCGGCCGGGAGGGCGAGCGGGAGATCGACACCCGCACCCGCCTGCTGTTGACCTGCGCCGAGGAGATCGAGCCCTTCGCCGAGCGCCTGCGCTCCACCGTGCTGCGCGTGCTGGCCGGGAGCTCCGCCACGCTGCTCTTCACCGACACCGGCATTCCCACCCACTTCGGGTTCTGGCGGGAGCTGTTCGGCCGCTTCTCGAACAACCTGCTGCCGGCGCCCCCGGTGGGCCGCGAGGTGTCGCGCCTCCTGGGCCGCCTCATCGACGCGCCCGAGCGCGCAGACTGGGTGCTGGGGCTCCCCGAGACGACGCGACGGCAGTTGACGCACCTCCTCGGGCTCGATTCCGCGGACGCGCGGCGGGCCCTCGAGCCGGGCCTGCGCGACGCCACCCTGCTCCTCGCCTCGCGCATCTCCATGCAGGGCGTCAGCGACGATCTCCGCAAGCGCATGCCCTCGGTGCCGGTGGCGAGCTCGCCGTTCCTCGCGGTGTCCGGCCAGGTGTCGGCGCTGCTCGAGGGCATGCTGCCGCTGGCGCGCGTGCAGTCGGCCATCGAGAACTGCCGGGCCTCCCTGTACGAGGTCTCGAAGACCCTCGACGAGACGGGCATCAGCATCGACCTCGTCTTCCGCCTCGAGCTGCTCCACGCCCTGTTGAACCGGCTGTCGCAGTTGCTGCAGCTGATGTTTGGCCTCGAGGAGGCGAGGGAGCTGGCGCTGGTGCAGCTCGAGCGCGCCCTGATCCGCGGCACGGTGGACGACCACAGCCTCTCGGCGTTGTGGCAGTCGAGCACCCGGCTCCTCGCGCGCCGGGTGGTGGAACGCGCCGGGAGCTCGGGCGAGCACTACGTGACCCGGACGCGCACCGAGCAGCAGGCGATGCTCGACGCGGCCGCCGGCGGAGGCGCGATCACCGCGGTGATCATCTTCACCAAGTTCTTCATCGCCTTCACCCACCCACCGCCGTTCTTCGACGCGCTGCTGGTGGGGCTCAACTATGCGTGGGGCTTCGTGGCGATGCAGTTGCTGCACTTCGCGCTCGCCACCAAGCAACCGGCGATGACCGCGGCGACCATCGCCGGGGCGATCGAGGCGCAGAAAGACGAGGAGGCCCCCGAGCTCGCGCCGCTGGTCGACCTCGTGGCGCGCGCGAGCCGCACCCAGTTCACCGCGCTGGTGGGCAACGTGTTCGTGGTCATTCCCTTCGCGTTGACCATCGGGCTGGTGTTCGAGGCGGTGTTCGGCCACCACGTGCTCGACGCCACGTATGCAGAGAAGATCGTCCGCGTTCACCACCCCATCGCCAGCGTCACCATCTTCTCGGCGGTGATGACCGGCGTGTGGTTGTGGGCGGCGAGCTTGATCGCCGGCGGCGCAGAGAACTACTTCGTGCTGCGCGAACTGCCCGGCGCCATCGCGTCGAACCGGTTCTTGCGGCGGGTGTTCGGGGCGCAGCGCGCGACGCGGCTGTCGAGGTTCCTCACCGGACAGGCCAGCGGGTTCGGGGGCAACATCGGCTTCGGCATGCTGCTGGGGTTCATGCCCATGCTGTTCGTGCTCCTCGGCCTGCCCCTCGAGGTGCGGCACGTCACCTTCGTCGCCGGTCAGCTCGCGTTCGCGGCGCTGGAGCTGGGGCCCGCGGTGTTCGCGCGCACGGACTTCCTGCTCGCGCTGCTGTCGATCCCCATGGTGGGGTTCATCAACTTCGGGGTCAGCTTCGCGTTCGCGATCGTCGTGGCGTTGCGCGCGCGTGGGCTCGGCGTGCGCGGCCAGGTGTCACTCGCGCGGGCGGTCGGGCGGCGGTTCCTGTCAAGCCCCGACGAGTTCTTCCTCGCGCCGAAGGATTCGCCGGTCCCCGAGCCCGTGCCCGTCACGCCCTGAGAGAACTGGAGCCGGCACGAACGTCGGGAAGGCCTCGCTTCAATGCGGGTCGTAGAGCGTGCCCGCGAGGCGACGCGCTGGCTGCCCCTCGGTGTCGCGCACGAACTCCACGAAGCGCCGCTCCAGCTCGGGCAGCGAGAGCCCGAACGACTTCTTGAACGCGTCGGTGAACCGCCCGCCGTGCCCCGCCGCCTCGACCGCGTCGGACAGCCGCACTACCGCGTCCCGCCGCACGTGCGTGGCGAGGTACTCCACGAAGAGCGCGCCCATCACCTCGCCGGCGTAGACGAACTGCGGCGGCCGGCGCTCGGCGCTCGCGGTGCGGAAGTTCTTCAGCAGGTAGGCCACGTCGTCCGCGCTGAGCGACGCCATCGTCCGCGCGACATCGGCCAGGTGCTTCGGCTCGCGGCCGTATGCGTCGCCGAGGACGTAGGCCTTTCCCTCCTCGAGGTACGTCGGCACCGAGCCGAACGCGTCGCCGGCTTCGCGGAAGTCCTGCACGTGCGAGAGCTCGTGGGCGATGGTGTTCTCGTCGTCACGCGAGGTCCCGCGCAGCACGCGATCGGGCATCACGAAGACGTCCTTCCCCGTGGTGACCCCGGCGATGGCGCCGGTGGTGTCGCCGGTGAACTCCGCGAAGTGCGCGGCCGAGAGCACCGCCACGGTCAGCTTCTCGCGCAGGGGCACCGGGTCGTCCCAGCGCATCGCCTTCAGGTCGCTCGCCCAGGCCCGCTCGATGCGCGCCGCCAGCGCCTTGGCCTGCGCGCGCGGCACCGGCCGGTCCGTCTCCACGCGCACCTGCGCGTCCTCGAATGCGTCGTACATGCCGCTCGCCCCGCTCCACGCCCGTGCCACTCCGCTCATCGTCAGCTCCCGGTGATGCCCGCAAGAGCGCGGGCGGGAGGGCTCGGTGCAACGCCAGCGCCAGCGGCTCAGCGAGCGGACGAGGCCCAACAGAGGACGCACGGCGATACGCGACACCGACGCACCACCCACGATCTCGAGGAATGAGAGCGCCGCGCGCGGGCGGCCGACGGTCCCAGAGCGTCTCGTCGGTCAAGCGACTGGGCAAGCTGCTCGTTCTGGAGGTCGACCGAAGCCGGCGCCTGACCTGGATCGAGGGCTATCGCGGGACCTCCGCCGGAGTCTGGATGCGCAAGCAGGGCACCCCCGCATGGCGGGCGTGGTCGGGGCTGGCGTTCGAGGCGACCTGTCTCAAGCACGTCTCCGCCATCAAGGCGGCGCTCGGGATCGCGGGGGGCGAGACCGTCGACGGGTCGTGGGAACATCGAGCTGACAAGATGCTTCCGCAGGGCGCGCAAATCGACCTGGTCATCGACCGCGCCGACCGCAGCATGAACCTGTGCGAGATGAAGTTCTCCGAAGCGGAGTTCACCGTCGACAAGGTCTATGCGCGTGAGCTGCAACACAAACGCGACGTGTTCCGAGCCGCGACAGGGACCAGGAAGGCGCTCTTCGTCACGCTCGTCACCACCTACGGCATCCGCGACGACGAGCACGCCCGAGGACTCGTGGCGCGCTCCATCACGATCTTCGGCAGCCGGGAATCCAGTCGCAGCTTGCCGATATCGAACAGCGCATGCATGACCGTGGCATGCAGATCATCGATCATGTACGCCTCGGTAGCGGGTTCGCCGCCCCGACGGTCCGACTCACCGAC
>JBBRUE010000541.1:0-5362 GCA_038248085.1 Myxococcales bacterium
AGGCGCCGAAGCCGACCACCGAGGAGTGGGCGCCGTTGCCTGCTGCGAAGCCGGCTCCGGTGGTTGCGCCCGCACCGGCGGCTCGGTTGACCGAGGAGACGGCGCCGGTCGCTGCGCCCGCACCGAAGCCCGTGGCGAAGGACCTCGAGGCGATCTTCATGTCACGCGCCGAGGAGTCGGTGGGGAAGGGCACCTGCGATCGGTTCCTCCTCGGGCTGGAGGACATCGCCCAGGACGCGCAGCGCAACCCGCGCAGCGAGCAGGCCCGGGTGCTGCGGGCGCGCTGCTTCGACACCCAGATGCGGCCGCGTCAGGCGATGAACGAGTACCGCAAGTACCTCGAGGACTACCCGCGCGGTCACTTCGGCGATGAGGCCCACCAGGCCCTCGGCGAATAACGGCCGTACACGGCGTGATGCCGGACTAGCCCTCTCCCCGACCCTCTCCCCCTTTCGGGGGCGAGGGAGCAGGCAGCACGGGCTTGCCGGCGTTGGCGATGATCTCCACCGTCGAGTGCTCGTTCATCGCGCGACCGTCCCCGCGATCCTCCGTCCCGCTGATGCGAATGACGTCTCCGCGGTTCACCTTGAAGAACAGTCGGTTCTTCTCGTTCTCGTGCTTCTCCTGCATCGCGAGCCCGACGCGCCCCTCTGGTCCACACCCCATGAAGCGCGTGCGGCCCTTGCCCTCGAGCGGCTCGGACACGATGCGGAAGATCGACCCCTCGGGCGGCTGGGGCCACGCCTCCCCCTTCGGCGCGATCACCAGGTAGCTCATCTTCAGCGACTCCTTGTGCAGGCCGGCGGCGTGCGCGAGCTCCTCCACGAGGCGCGGCATCTTCCAGCTGCGCTCGGCGTGGCACCAATCTGACTCCCGCACCAGCGCCGGGCACGGCCCGCGGAACAGGCACGGCGCGCGCACCGCGTACCCCTTCGCCACCAGCGCATCGCGCACCTGCAGCAGCGCCCGCGAGGTGTCGCGCAGTGCGGGCTCGATGATCACCAGCGAGCCATTCGGGTTCACCCGCTCGAGGATCTTCTCCAGCAGCGCCGCCCGCGGAGCGATCTGCCCGTTGTACAGCTCGTTCACCACGTGCCCCATGGTGATGAGGTCGAACTTCCCCTCGGGGAGCGGCTTCTCGGGGCTCCACTCGCGGGTGGCCATGCCTTCGCCGGCTTCGATCGCCAGGGTGCGCGCGAGGTCGAGCGCAGGCTTGCTGCGATCGGCGGCCACCACCGAGGTCGCCCCCGCGTCGAGCGCAGCGAAGGCGAGCGGTCCGGGCCCCGAGCCCAGGTCGAGCACCGCGCGCGGCCGGTTGATCAGCTCGGAGAGCGTGCTGCGCCCCTGCGCGTAGCTCACCGGCCAGTAGAACAGCAGGTACGCGCCGAGCAGCTTCGGGTCGTCCATGTATCGGCCGCCGGCCAGCGCGCGATCACGGGTCAGGCCCATCGACAGCGCCTTCACGCCCGCCCCGACTTCGCGCAGCTCCTCCTTCGTGAGGGTGGTGTCCGGGAGCTCCTCTTCCTCGAAGCGCGGGCCGCGCTGGTTACGACCGGGCCCCGGCTGCGACTTGCCGGCCTTGCGATGCTTGCGCCACACCGCGATGAGGCGGGGAATCCACTGCTCGAGATCACGGGTCGGGTCGCCCATGCGCGCCTCGTATCACGCGCGTTCCACCGGCGAGCCAGTTACAAGGCGCCGCATGATTCGCATTCGCGGGCTCCGGAAGCACTACCGCGTTCACAAGCGTCCACCGGGCGTGAAGGCGGCGATCCGTTCGCTCTTCAAGCGCGAGTACGAGTGGGTCAAGGCCGTCGACGGCATCGACTTCGACGTGGCCCCCGGCGAGCGGGTGGGCTTCCTCGGCCCCAACGGCGCCGGCAAGACCACCACGCTGAAGATGGCCTCGGGCCTGCTGTACCCGACCTCTGGCGAGGTGACGGTCGACGGGCACCTGCCGCAGAAGCGCGAGACCGCGTTCCTCAAGAAGATCATGCTGGTGATGGGGCAGAAGCAGCAGCTCATGTGGGATCTCCCGCCCGCGGAGACCTTCGAGCTCAACCGCGCCATCTACGACGTCTCGCGTGCCGACTTCGCCAGGCGCCTCAAGGAGCTCACCGAGCTGCTCGAGCTCGGCGATCTCGTCACCAAGCCCACCCGTCAGCTCTCGCTGGGTGAGCGCATGAAGTGCGAGTTGGCGGCGGCTCTGGTGCACGGCCCGAAGGTGCTCTTCCTCGACGAGCCGACCATCGGCCTCGACGTCTCGATGCAGGTCGCGATGCGCGACTTCATCCGCCGGTACAACGAGCAGAACGGCGCGACGCTGATCCTCACCTCGCACTACATGGACGACGTCGCCGCGCTCTGCCCGCGGGTGATCGTCATCGACAAGGGCGTGCTGTCCTTTGACGGCAAGCTCGAGGAGCTGGTGAAGCGGGTGCGCCCCGAGAAGCGCCTCACGCTCCGCTTCTCTGCGCCGGTCTCGCGTGAGCGGGTGGCCGAGCTGGGCACGGTGGTGAAGCACGAGGCCGCCGAGTCGGTGCTCCAGGTGCCGCACGACGCGATGAACGCCGCGGTCGCGAAGGCCCTGGCCACCTTGCCGGTGCAGGATCTCAACGTCGAGAACCCGCCGCTCGAAGAGGTGATGAGCGAGCTCTTCTCGCGCAGCCGCGCCGAGCGGGAGTCCGCGGCGTGAACCCCTTCGCCGTCCTGCGCGCGCTGCCGACGATGTTGAAGATCGGCTTCTCTGAGGCCGTGGCCTACCGGGCCGAGATGCTGGTGTGGGTGTTCGCCACCACCATGCCGCTGATCATGATGATGCTGTGGACCACGGTGGCCGCGGTCGCGCCGGTGACCGGGCAGGGCGGCCAGCAGTGGGGGAGCGGCGCCTTCATCGCCTACTTCCTCGCGGTCTTCACCGTGCGGCAGCTGATCTCGGCGTGGGCCTCGTGGGAGATCAACTTCGAGGTGCGCCAGGGCAACCTCGCGATGCGGTTGCTGCGCCCGATGCACCCCATCGTCTCGTACGCGATGGCGAACCTGGCCTACATGCCGCTGCGCGCGCTGGTGACGCTGCCGGTGCTGGTGATCCTCCTCGTCACGCAGCTCGAGCACCTGACGACCGACTGGCGCGTCTGGGTGATCTGGTGCTTCGCGATGCTCGGCGCGTGGCTGATCACCTTCTTCGTCAACGTGGCCATCGGCAGCCTCAGCTTCTACCTGGAGAGCTCGATCAAGATCATGGACGTGTGGCTCGCCCTGTTCTTCGTCTTCTCGGGCTACCTGTTCCCCCTCGATCTCTTCCCCGCGTGGCTGCGCACCACCACCGAGTGGCTGCCGTTCCGTTACCAGATCGCGCTCCCCGTCGAGCTGATGACCGGGAAGCTGACCGCCGGTGACGCGCTGCCGCTGCTCCTGCGCCAGTACGGCTGGGCGGCGGCGATGATCGCCCTCGCGCTCGGGCTGTGGCGTGGCGGCGTGAAGCGCTTCCAGTCGTTCGGAGGGTGACGTGACGCGCTACCTCCGGCTCTTCGGCTTGCAGTTCCGCACCTCGGCGCTCCTCGCCGCGCAGTACCGCTTCGACTTCTTCCTCGACGCGTTGATCGGCCTGTTCTGGACCGCCGCCGCGGTGATGCCGTTGTTCGTGGTCTACGGCGACGCGAAGCGCCCGGGCATCCCCGGCTGGAGCTTCGGCGAGACGCTGCTGGTGGTGGCCTGCTTCATCACGCTCCAGGCGGTGCTCGACGGCGCGATCAACCCCGGGCTCGCGTCGGTGATCGATCACATCCGCAAGGGCACGCTCGACTTCGTGCTGCTCAAGCCGGCCGACGCGCAGTTCCTCGTCTCGACGTCACGCTTCCAGCTCTGGCGCGTGTCGGGGCTGCTCCACGCGAGCATCCTCTTCGGCTTCGCGTTCCACGAGCTCGGCCGCGGTCCTCCGGTGCTGGGCGTGCTGGCGGCGCTGCTGCTGCTCGCGGTGGCGACCTTGCTGCTCTATTCGTTGTGGATCCTCATCGTCAGCGCGGCGTTCATCGTGGTGAAGGTCGACAACCTCACCTACCTCTTCACCTCGATCTTCGACGCCGCGCGCTGGCCCTCGAGCGTCTTCCGGGGCGCGGTGAAGTTCTTCTTCACCTTCGTGATTCCCCTGACGGTGATGACCACCTTCCCCGCGGAGGCGTTGCTCGGCCGGCTCGAGCTGTCGACGCTGGCCTTCAGCGTGCTCGGCTCACTGGCCTTCGCGGCCGTCGCCCGCGCGGTGTGGCTGCAGAGCATCCGGCACTACACGTCCGCCGGCGGGTGATCCGCCCCGGTTCTCCCCGGCGCAACCCATGCAGTGATCCACTGCAAGGGAGAGTGAGCCATGTGGGAATGGCTACGGCGGGTCTTCGGACGCGCGACCATCGTGAGGACTCCGCCACCGGCGCCTGAGCCGATCCGCAGGGATCCGCCGAGGCTGAGGGTGATCGAGGGTGGCCTCGACGCGATCTCCAGCTACGACCAGCTCCTGGCCCTCACGGGTCACGCCGCACCCGCGCCGGTCGAATTGACCCCCGATCAGCTCGGGGAGGACGAGTACCTCGCGGAGCGGGTGATGGAGCACTTCCGCAAGAATCGGCCGGCGCCGTCGGCCCTCCCGGCCATCTCGCTCCAGGTGCTCAACCTCGTCGCCGAGCCCGACCTCTCGCTCTCGCAGCTCTCGCGGGTCGTCTCCCAGGACCCTGCCTTCTCCGCGGCGATCCTCAAGGTCGCCAACTCGCCGGCCTACGCGGGGGCCCAGGAGATCCAGACCCTGCGCGACGCGGTGTCCCGGCTCGGCCTCACCGAGATGGGGCGGGTGGCGGGCATGGTCTCGGCGCGCTCGCTCTTCCAGCCCCAGGTGCGCACCGAGTTCGCGACCTTCGGCTCGCGGTGGAACGACATCTTCTCTGAATCGGTGGCGGCGGCGCGGGGCGCGGCGTGGCTCTCGATGCGGGTGCACAAGGCGCGCAGCGATCACGCCTTCCTCGCCGGCATCCTCCACGATCTCGGCCGCTCGGTGGCGCTGCGGTCGATCGCTTCGCTCACCCTGGCCGAACACTGCTTCGATCTCGAGGGCACCCAGATCGATCGCGTCGTCGAGCGCGTGCACGTGGAGATCGGCGGTGAGGTGCATGTCGACTGGAGTCTCCCGCGGCTCCCGACGCTGGTGGCGATGCGGCACCACGACCTGAAGCTCCCTTCCGACGGTGAGTATGTCGACGTGCACTGCGTGCGGCTGTGCAGCGCGCTGGTGCAGGTGCGCCGCCAGCCGTGGCGCATCGAGCAGGTGCGGGCCGAGGTCGACGAGAGCTGCCAGGCGCTGCACCTCGACGGCTTCGCC
>JBBRUE010000542.1:0-5352 GCA_038248085.1 Myxococcales bacterium
GCACCAGCAGCTTCTTCTGCCGCTCGTTGGTGCGCTCCACGGCGCGGAGCAGGTCGAACTCGATGCCGTGCTCCCGCGCGGTGGCGACCAGGGCCTTCACGTCTTTCGGGAAGCAGCTCCCGCCGTAGCCGACGCCGGGGAAAAGAAACGGGTACCCGATGCGCTTGTCGGCGCCCATGCCCTTGCGCACCAGGTGCACGTCGGCGCCGACCTTCTCGCAGAGCGCGACGACGTCATTCATGAACGAGATGCGGGTCGCCAGCATCGCGTTGGCGGCGTACTTGGTGAGCTCCGCCGAGCGGGTGTCCATGAAGATGATGGGGTTCTCGGTGCGCACGAAGGGCGCATAGAGCTCGCCCATCACGTCGCGCGCCCGCTGCGAATCGGCGCCGATGACCACCCGGTCGGGCTTCAAGAAGTCGTCGAGCGCGGCGCCTTCCTTGAGGAACTCGGGGTTGCTGACGACGTCGACGGGGTGCTTCGTCTCGGCAGCGATGGCCGCGCGCACCAGGTCAGCGGTGCCCACCGGCACGGTGCTCTTGTCGACGACGACGGTGTAGCCGGTCAGCGCCCGGCCGATGTCGCGCGCGGCGGCGAGCACGTACTGGAGGTCGGCGTCACCCGACTCCCCCTCGGGCGTGCCGACGGCGATGAAGACGACCTGCGAGCGGCCGACGGCCCCGGTCAGCGAGGTGCTGAAGGTCAGGCGCTGCTCGCGCACGTTCCGGGTGACGAGGTCCTGCAGCCCCGGCTCGTAGAGGGGGATGTTCCCGCCCACCAGCGTGGCGATCTTCTTCGGGTCGATGTCGACGCAGACCACGTCATTGCCGGAGTCCGCGAAGCAGGTGCCCGCGACGAGCCCGACATACCCGGCGCCGATGACGGAGATCCGCATGGGGGAGGAGGGTTACCATCCGTCGAACATTTCGTGTGGTCCAGGGTCGCATCGTGCAAATACGAGGCTTTGCCTTTTTGGCACCCGAAACTGTTTCGGGTGCAAGGGCACTGGAATCGTCTAAATACGTGAGCTTGCGTTGGTGACACCCGAAACTGTTTCGGGTGCGGGGGCGATTTTTGATGAGTCATCTCCTTCCTGAGGATCTCGAGGCGATCGGACGGCACGTGTCCGCAGCCCCCGGCCAGCGGCTGAGCCTGGGCGCCCTGGCGCGGACGCTGGGCGTCAGTCTCTCCACCGCCCGCCGCCGACTGCAGGCCTACGCGGCGGCCCACGGCCTGCCCCTTCAATCGGCGCGAGGAAGAGAGGGGGCGCGCGGCCCTGCCAGTGCGCAGTGGTTCTTCGGGGCGCCGGAGGTGACGAAGCCGATCGAGGCCCTCAGCGTCGGGCAGGACGTGGCGCTGAACCTGGCGCCGGCGGTGCTGAGCGCGCTGGAAGCCGACGAGCTCCAGGCGCTGCAGCTGCTGGCGAACGCCGGCGCCGCGCGCACCGGCGAGCTGGCCACCCGGTTGGGACGCAGCCCCGATCGGATGGAAGGCTTCATGCGGCTGCTGCGACGCAAGCTGCACCGGTTGGGGTCGCCGTCGATCGACAACGAGACCCTGCCCGACGGAGAGGCGCTGTTCCGCTACACAGGCACCAGGGGGGCGTGATGACGACGGCAGGAATCGTGAGTGCGCTGCGCAGCGGCGTGGTGCCGGCGCACGGGTTGGAGCTCTTCGCGACGGGCCTGGAGGACCTCGAGGCGGCGGTGGCGCAGGAGCTCGACTTCGTGGCGACGGGCCAGGGCGCGTGCAAGTGGATCCGCGGCGAGTACGGCGCGGGGAAGACCTTCGCCGCGAGGTACCTGTGCGCGCGGGCGCGGGCGCGGAGCTTCGCCACCGCCGAGGTGCAGATCTCGGTCAACGACACGCCGCTGCACCACCTCGAGACGATCTACCGCCGCCTGGTCGAGCGCCTCGAGACGAGCGCGGACGGCCCCAACGCCTTCGAGGCGATCGTCGACGCGTGGCTCTACCAGGTCGGCGACGAGGTGAAGCGGCTGCACCAGCTGCGCGAGGACGACCCGCGGTTCCTCGAGGCGACCGGGCAGCACCTCGAGGACAAGCTGGCGGAGCTCTCGAAGCGCAACCCGGCCTTCGCGCAGGTGCTCCGCGCGTACCAACGGGCCCAGCACGCCAACGACAACGCGACGGCCCAGGGGCTGCTGGCGTGGCTCGGGGGGCAGCCGCACACCGACCGCGCGGTGCTCAAGGAGGCGGGGACCCACGGGAAGATCGACGGCCAGGCGGCGGTGAGCTTCCTCGCGGGGCTGTTGCAGTTGCTCCGGCAGACGGGCGCCCCGGGGTTGGTGGTGGTGCTCGACGAGGTCGAGACGATCCAGCGAATGAACGCGCAGTCGCGGGAGAAGTCGCTCAACGCGCTCCGGCAGTTGATCGACGCGCTGGCGGGGGAACAACTGCCGGGGCTGTACCTGGTGGTCACCGGCACGCGGGACTTCTTCGAGGGCTACAAGGGGCTCAAGGCGCTCTCTCCGCTCTACCAGCGGGTGCAGGTCAGCTTCGGCGACGACGCGCGCTTCGACAACCTGAGGGCGCCGCAGGTGCGCTTGCAGCCCTTCGACGAAGCGCGGCTGTTGATCGTCGCGCGGCGGGTGCGGGCGCTGTACCCCGCGCAGAACGCCGAGCGCATGCAGGCGCGGATCACCGACGCGTTCCTCGAGGCGCTGGTGCGGCAGGTGAGCCACGGGTTCGGAGGCCAGGTGGCGATCGCGCCGCGGCTGTTCCTGCGCGAGCTCATCGACGTGATGGACCGGGTCGACCTGCACGCCGACTACGAGCCGCTCACCCACTACGCGCTCGAGCTGACGGACTCGAAGCTCAACGACGAGGAGCTGGCCGCGAGGAAAGGCCCCGCGACCCGGTTAGAGGGGTAGGCATGAACCTGTCCTACCAACTATGCCGTGTCGCTTCCGATCGCCGTGCTGGCGGTGGGCAAGGCATCGAACGCTGAGCGGTTCTGGAGCGCGGCCATCGTCGGCATCGATGCCAAGCGGCTGGGGATCGACCCCCTGTCGACGGCGATGCTGGCAGACGTGCCCCACATGATTCGTCGCCACGTTGATGCGGCGATGAAGAAGCTGGCGGCTGACGCGACGCCGGACATGGTGCTTCGGGCGTTCCATGAGTCGTTGAAGACCAGCATTCACGTCTCGGCCATCAGTGAGCGCCGGGAAGTGGAGGTCCGAGATGCACGTGGGCTGGCAACGGCCTTGATTGACCCGTCGTTCGCGACGCTGGAGCGGTCCATGCACGACCTGGCGGGCTTGGCACAGGCGCCGGAGCAGCTCTTCTGGCAACCGACCGCCCCGGAGTTGGCAACCGTCGCGGCCTGAAGACCGGGAACTGCGGCACAGGCGGTACGCGGCGGGCGATGGGCCGCACGCCGGTGCTCGCCTCGAGCAGGCCCCTCGCCACGCACGTTTCGTCACCAGGGCGCTCGGCGACGGGCGCGGGTCTCCCGACGCATCAACTTTGTTGACAGGTGTACCTCAGCCGCAAGATCGCAAGCGCCGAGTGGGGGGCGTACCGGTCGACCCCAAAAGTCTCAGCACTGCTGAGATAATTGCCCGACTCCGACCCGCTCACGCACTCGAAACGATTGGAGGGATCCATGGCGAGCCTGAACCGGCTGCACCCGCACCTGAAGGACCGCATCATCAACGAGCTGGGCTGGCACGCGCTGCGGCCGGTGCAGGAGCTGACGATCGACGCGGTGCTCGACGGGGCGAACGCGGTGGTGCTCGCCCCGACGGCGGGGGGGAAGACGGAAGCGGCGATGTTCCCGCTGTTGTCGCGGATCCTCACCGAGGGGCTCGCGCCGGTGAGCGTGCTCTACGTGTGCCCGATTCGGGCGCTGCTCAACAACCAGGAAGACCGGCTGGCCGGGTACGCCCGCATGGTGGGGCTCGAGGTCTTCAAGTGGCACGGCGACGTGAGCGACTCGCAGAAGCGCCGGTTCCGCGCGGCGCCGACGCACGTGTTGATGACGACGCCGGAGTCGCTGGAGGTGATGTTGACCAGCGAGCGCACCGACGCGGAGGCGCTCTTCCAGGGGCTCAGCGCGGTGGTGATCGACGAGGTGCACGCGTTCGCGGGCGATGATCGGGGGGCGCACCTCGCGGCGCTGCTGGAACGCCTCGGGGTGCTGTGCGGCCGCGACGTGCAGCGCATCGGGCTGTCGGCGACGGTGGGGAACCCGGACCAGCTCGCGCAGTGGCTGCAGGGGTCGAGCGCGCGGCCGTCACACGTCATCAAGCCTCCCTCGCCCCCCCGGGAGCGCGACCTGGCCATCCACCTCCCCACCGACCTCGACGCCGCCGCGACCGCCATCGCCCACCAGGCCCGAGACAAGAAGACGCTGATCTTCGTGGAGAGCCGCGCCAGCGCCGAAAAAGTCGCCGCGGCGCTCGAAGGGCGCGGCGTCGACGTCTTCATTCACCACAGCTCGGTGAGCCGGGCCGATCGAACCGTGGCGGAAGAACGCTTCGCCCAGTCGCAGAACACGGCGATCGTCGCGACCTCGACGATGGAGCTGGGCATCGACGTGGGCGATCTCGACCAGGTGCTCCAGCTCGACGCGCCCGCGAGCGTGGCGTCCTTCCTCCAGCGCATGGGGCGCACGGGCCGGCGCGCGAACACCCGGTCGAACTGCACCTTCTACTGCCTGAGCCCGAACGCCCTGCTCCAGTCGGTGGCCCTGGCGCGGCTGGCGCAGGCGGGCTGGGTCGAGGCCGTGCGTCCGCCCACGCGGGCGATGCACGTGCTGGCCCACCAGGTGATGGCGCTGGTGCTGCAGGAAGCCGGGCTGTCGCGGCACCGGCTCTGGGGGTGGGTCGAGCACGCGGCGCCGTTCGCGGGCGTCACCGAGGCCGAGCTGCAGGCCCTGGTGAACACGATGCTCGCGCGGGAGATCCTCTACCAGTCAGCGGGGAAGCTCACCCTGGGGCGCCAGGGCGAGGCGCGCTACGGGAAGAAGCACTTCTTCGAGCTGTACGCGGTGTTCAGCGCGCCGCCGGCGTTGCGGGTGGTGCACGGGACCGAGGAGGTCGGCTTCGTCCAGGCGACGTTCGTCTCGATGCACGACGTGCGGGAAGGGCCGTTGTGCTTCCGGCTGGGCGGGCGGCCGTGGGAGGTCGGGCTCATCGATTTCCCGAACGGGGTGGTGCACGTGAAGCCGGCTCCGGCGGGGCGGGTGCCGAGCTGGCTGGGCGTGGCGGGGACGCTGTCGACGACGCTGTGCCAGGCGATGCGGGACGTGCTGCTGAACCCAGGGGAGGAGGCGGGCTGGCTCAGTCGCCCGGCGGCGCTGGAGCTCGAGTCCCTCCGCGCGACCTA
>JBBRUE010000543.1:0-5323 GCA_038248085.1 Myxococcales bacterium
CTGTGCCGTCGGGGCTGTTGTCGTCCACCACCAGAATGTCGACGCGGGGGTCTGCCTTCAACACCGCGCTGGTGATGGGGCCGAGGTTGTCGCGTTCGTTGTACGTGGGGATGATCACAAGCGCCGGATTCATGACGCGGCGCGTGTAGCACGGCGCACCGAAAGGGGAACCCCACCGTGCGCCCGGCTCAGCCCCGGAACATCTGGCGCCGCATCGACACGTTCACCATCAGCCCGATGCCCAGCATCACGCTCACCATCGAGCTCCCGCCGTAGCTCATCAGCGGCAGGGTGATGCCGGTGATCGGCAGCAGCCCGGTCACCATCCCGATGTTCTCGAACACCTGCCAGAAGATCATCGCGCAGATGCCGATCACCACGAACGCGCCGTACCGCTCCTTCGCCGTGAGTGCGACGCCCAGGCCCCCCAGCAGCATCACCCCGTACAGGGCCAGCAGCACCAGCGAGCGCGCGTAGCCCTGCTCCTCGGCGAAGACGCTGAAGATGAAGTCGGTGTGCTGCTCGGGGAGGAAGCGCAGGCCCGTCTGGGTTCCTTCCATCCACCCCTTGCCCGACCAGCCTCCCGAGCCCACGGCGATCTTCGACTGCATCGCGTGGTAGTTCGAGCCCCGCAGGTCGCTCATCGGGTCCAGCCAGCCCGAGATGCGCGCGTCCTGGTGCTTCTTGAGCTTCTGGCGAATCACCGTGAAGCGCGGCTCGGGCTGCTCGCGCACGTAGTCGTTCCACAGCACGCCGACGCCCAGCACCACCGCCACCACCAGCGCCACGTTCACCGGCAGCGTCGGCTTGCTGAACATGATGATCGTCATCGCGGTGAAGACCATCATCAGCGCCGTGCCGAGGTCGGGCTGCACCAGCACCAGGCCGATCGGTACCAGCGCGATCACCCCCGCGGGGATCAGGCGCAGAAACCCCTGCGCCGGCTGGTTGGGCCGGTCGTCGTCGTGGAAGTACTTGGCCAGCATCAGCACCATGCCCAGCTTCATGAACTCCGCGGGCTGAACGCGGAACGGGCCGAGCACGAACCAGCTCTCGGCGCCCTTCGCGGTGTGGCCGAAGAACTTGAGCGCGATCAGCGCCGCGATGTTCAGCAGGTAGAGCGGCACCGTGGCGCGCTGAATGAGGCGGTAGTCGACGAGGGCGAGGCCCACCACCATCGCGATGCCCACCCCCAGGTAGAGCAGCTGGCTGGTCCACACCGGGGAGGCCGGGGGCCGCGACGCCGAGGCGAGGTTGTAGATGCCCACCGCCGCGGTGAGCAGCACGCCCACCACCAGCACCCAGGGGACGTTCGCCGTCGCACGGCGTTCGACGCGCAGCTCCATCAGTCGGCTCCCTGGGTTCCCGGCGGAGGTAGGGGCTCGGCGGGGTTGAGCTTCGGGAGCGCCAGGTCGGGAGGCGGCGGCAGGTCCCCGGCCATCGCCGGCTTGGCCGTCACGGGCTCGGGCAGGGGCTGCTGCGCGAGGCCGGTGCCCTGCGGCTCCCGCGGGGCCTGGAGCGGCGGCATCAAGGGAGGCGCCTTCCTCGCCGGCGGCAGCGTCGGGGCCTGGTACACGCCGCCGAACGCCTCGCTGTCGGTCTTCTTGAGCTCGAAGTACTTCTTGAAGATCGCCGCGGCGGTCGGCGCGGCCTCAGCGCCTCCGAAGCCGCTGTGCTCGTTGAGCACCACCACCACCAGCTCCGGCGCGTCGGCCGGCGCGAACGAGGCGAACCACGCGTTGTCGCGCTGCCAGTAGCTCAGCTCCTTCGTCTTCAAGCGGATCGCGCCGATGCGCGCGACCTGCGCGGTGCCGGTCTTGCCAGCCACCACCACGTCGGGCAGCCGCGCGCGAAACCCGGTTCCGCCCGGCTCGTTGACCACGCCGATCAACCCGCCGACGATCGTCGCCCGCTGCTCGGGCGTCATCTCCACCTCCCGAACCACCTTCGGCTTGAACTCCTCGAGCAGCTCGCCGTCTGCGGCCTCGATGCGCTCGACGATCTGCGGCTGGTAGAGATGCCCGCCGTTGGCGATCGTCGCGTAGAGCAGCGCCAGCTGCAGCGGCGTCACGTCGACGTCTCCCTGGCCGATCGCCGTGTTGAGGGCCATGCCCTTGGTGTACCCGCCGGGGGTCACGCGGTGGTGGTACTCGCTGTCGGGCATCACCCCCGGCACCTCGCCCGCCACGCCGAAGTTGGTGGGGCTGCCCAGGCCAAAGTCACGACCGACCGCCGCGATGGGGTCGATGCCCAGCAGGTCCGCCAGCCGGTAGAAATACACGTCGCAGCTGGCGCGGATCGCGTCCTCCGCATGCACCACTCCATGGCCGCGCTCGAGATCGCAGCGCCAGCGCCGCGAGCCGAGCTGGTAGCCGCCATTGCAGGAGATGCCCGTCTGCGGCGTCACCACCCCCGCGCGCAGCCCCGCGAGCAGGGTCACCACCTTGAACGTCGACCCCGGGCTGTAGTGCTGGGCCGTCGCGCGGAAGACCATCGGCTGGAGCGGGTCGCGGCTCATCTGCACCAGCTGCGTCGACGACACGCGCCCGGTCATCTCGTTGGGGTCGAACGACGGCCGGCTCACCATCGCGCGGATGAACCCCGTCTTCGGGTCGAGCACCACGATCGCCCCCGCGGTGCCGGGGAAAGCGCGCTCCGCCTCCGACTGGAGCCGCGCGTCGATCGACAACACCAGGTTGCGGCCTGGCCGTGGCGGCACCTCGTCGCGCTTGAGCGCGTTGCCGGCCGCGTCGCGCATCAGCTCGCCGCGCGCGTTGACCACCTGCTTGACCCAGCCGTCCTGCCCGCGCAGGGAGTGCTCGAAGGCGCGCTCCACCCCGCGGCGCCCGGTGTAGTCGCCCATCGCGTACGGCGGCCGCGTCTCGTCGGCGCCCCCGTTGAGCTTGGAGAGCTCGTCGCTGGTGACCTCGTTCATGGAGCCGACCACGTGCGCGAGCGCGGCCCCGGCGCGGTAGTGCCGGTGCGGCACCGGGTCGAGGTCGACGCCCGGCAGCTGGTACTGGTGCGCGTTGAGCAGGTCGAACTCGTCGCGCGTGAGATCGACCTGCACCACGATCTGCTGGTAGCGCTGCGGGCCCCGGGCGGACTTCACCAACTCCACCACGTGCTCGGTCTGCTCGGCGTCCCAGCCCATCAGCGCCTGCAGCCGGGGGATCACCTCGGCCACGCACTTCGAACAGAACGCCGGGGTGATGAAGACGTCGAGGCTGGGCCGCGCGTCGACCAACACCTCGCCCCGGCGATCGCGGATCAACCCCCGCGGCGCACGCACCCGAACGTCCTTGAACTGGTTGTCCACCGACAGCGCGAGGAACTCTTCGTAGCGGACGACCATCAACCGGTAGAGGTTGATCGCCAGCACCAGGAGCCCGAGCAGGAAGAACCCGCCCACCGCGAAGATGCGGGGCCGGAGCTCCTTCGGTTCCTTCTGCGTGCCCAGGCCCAGCTTCACCGCAGCAGTCCCGTCTCGGGCCGCTCACCCGGTTCGATCTTCTTGAACAGCGGCCACATCGCGAGGCCGGCCAGCGTCGTCAGCAGCACCTGCAGCGGAACCCCCGAGAGCGACAGCACATGCCCGCTCCCCGCCGCCGAGGTCAGCCAGGTGAAGAACACCGCGAGGAAGGCGTGGCCCGCCGTCGCCGCGGCGATGAACAACGCATACGAGACCCGGCTCCGGCCGTCGACCAGCACGCCCACGCCCCGAACGAGCAGGAAGATGAGCACCGCCAGCGCGGGGTACAGGCCGGTGGGGCGCCCGGTGAAGACGTCGAGCAGGTAGCCCACCGAGAACGCCGAGAAGGCGCCTTCCAGCGTGGTCGAGCGCAGCGCGACGTACACCACCAGCGCGAGGCCCACGTCGATGCGGGTGACCTCGAAGCCGAAGGTCTTCACCAGCACCGCCTCGAGCGAGAGCAGCAACAGCGCGACCGCTGAGAAGGCGAGGAACCTCATGGCATCCCCTTCTTCAGCGCCGCCGAGGGGATGCCCATCGTCACCGGGATCACCAGGACCTCTTCGACGCGGCTCAGGTCGACCGAGGGCTCGACCGTCGCCTTGAGGAACATGCCCACGTTGGGCCGCTCGGCGTTCTTCACCTCGCCGATGCGCACCCCGGGGGGGAAGATGCCGTCGCTGCCCGCCGTCACCACCACGTCGCCGTCGCGCACGTCGTCTTCGCGCCGCACCAGCGACAACGAGAGCTGGTGGCCGTCACCGGTGCCGATCACCGTCGCCCGCACCCGCGTGCGCTGGACGACGCCGCCGACGCGGGAGGCCGGGTCGGTCAACAGCAGCACGTCCGCGGAACTCCCCACCGCGCGGACCACCTGCCCCACCACGCCCTCGGCCGTCACCACCGGCATGCCCACCCGAACGCCGTCGTCTTCGCCGCGATTGATGCGGATCGACTGGAACTGCGGCGACGGGTTGAGCCCGATGACGCGCGCGACGATCTCCTGGTCCACGGTGTCCTGCACATAGCTCAGCAGCGCCTTGAGCCGCACGTTCTCGGCCTGCGCCTCCTTGAGCGAGTTCAACTCGGCGTGGGCGTCAGCGAGGCTCGTGCGGCACTGCCCCGCCTCCTCGTGCGAGCCCCGCAGGGCCACGTAGCCACTGCCGAGGTTGCCCACTGCGTCGATCACCGAGATGAGCACCGACTGAATGGGCGTCGAGACGAAGAGCACCGTGCGATCGATGAAGTTCGGATCCCGCCCGCGGTGGCCCGACGAGAGGTAGCTGATCAGCGGCCCCAGCAGGAGCACCCCGATGATCAGCAACTCCCTGTAACGCCGCAGAAAAGAAAACATCAGTGGGCCCAAACCGCTTGCATGTTGTGGGCACCGATCCTACAGGGCACCGCTTCGTCCCGCCAACTGCTGGAAACCCATGAGCAATTCTTCCGATCAGACACGTAAATACGGCTCCTACATCTTCATCGCGGCGCTCGCCGCACTCTTCGCGTTGCAGTGGGGTCCTGGCAGCCAGGGCTGCGACACGCGAATCATCGATGAAGAGACCGCCGCGACGGTCAACGGCAAGCCGATTCCGCTGAAGGACTTCGCGCGCTCCTACGCGCAGCAGTCAGATAACTTCCGCCGCCAGGGCGTGCCGAGCGATCTGATGAAGCAGTTCGGCATTCACAAGCAGGTCATCGACCAGCTGGTGAACACCGAGCTGCTCTCGCAGGCGGCCGAGGCGCGTGGGCTCACCACCACCAACGACGACCTCAAGAAGGTCCTCCAGGAGGCCCCGGCCTTCCAGAAAGACGGCAAGTTCAACAAGGAGTCGTACCTCTCGTACGTCC
>JBBRUE010000544.1:0-5319 GCA_038248085.1 Myxococcales bacterium
CAGTACCACCTCAACCGCTACCTGCCGGGCGGCGGCGAGCTGGCGTTCTCGTTCGGCATCAACCGGCTCGACCCGGCGAAGGCCGAGGTGACGCACGTGAACTTCACCCTGCCGCCGAACACCTCGATGGGGGTGAAGAAGCTCGGCAAGGACACCTGGGTCGAGGTCATCGCCTTCGGCGAGAAGGAGCTCCACCGCGTGGTGTCGTACGAGCGCGGCGTGCTGATCCTCGACATCAGCTACGACGGAAAGCGGAACTCGAAGACGGTGAAGTTCCGCGACGTGCGCATCGCGCTGCCGCGGCTGTTCGAGTCCGCCGGGAAATAGTCACTGCACGCGCAGGGTGTACGCGCCGCCGTTGCGCCGGAGCTCGGCGTTCATGTCATCGCGGAACCGGTTGAGGGTCGCGGCGTCGCCGACGATGCCCAGGCAACCCGACGTCCCCGCGGAACCGCCGTCGGGGTGAATGCGCAGCGTGGTGCGGTCACGCCCGGCGCGCGGGTCGTAGAAGCGGTCCGAGCCGGGCCGCCGCGGGTCTTCCATCTGGAAGCTGAAGCCCACGCCGTTACGCACGAAGCCCGCGTCGCTGCGCGAGTTGCGGTGGGCGGTCACGCGGTAGGTGCCGGTCGGCGTCGAGTAGCGCCCCGACCGCCCCGAGTTGAACTGGTACGAGTGGCCGTTGACGGTGATCGACCCGGTCGCCAGGCCGGGCGAGCTGCGCACCCCGTTCATCGTCGCGACGCCGTTGACCCCGCGCGGGCCCGTGGGGGCGGTGGGGGCATTCGAGGTGCCGTTGAGGGCCCCGAAGGTGTTGCGCCCCACGATGCCGTCGGTCTTCAGCCCCACCGAGCGCTGGAAGTCGCGCACCGCCTTGGTGGTCTTCGGGCCGAACGAGCCGTCCACCGGGCCGACGTTGAACCCGGCCGACTTCAGCTTTTCCTGGAGCTGGCGCACCGTGGCGTTCTTGTCGCCCGCGCGCAGGGTGCCGGTCGTCGAGAGGTCCGTCCGCGGGGCCGTGCGCGAGAGGGCGCCGGCGCTGCGCAGCGTGGTGCGGCTCGCGTTGCGCGCGGCGGCCGCGACGGCGGTGCGGCCTGCAGCCGAGTTGCTGAAGGTGCTGCGGCCGACGAAGCCCACGGTGCTCGCGCGGGCGGCGACCGTGCGGCTCGAGGTGGCCACCGTGCTGCGCGTCGTACCGGAAGTGCCGCTCGAACGGTTCGAAGTGGACGAGGAACGACCAGCGCCGGTGACGGTCATGTGTTGCTCCAGGGTGCGGGGGCTTGGAGCCCGGAACCGGGCCCGCACCTTCATTCTCGCGAAAGGTGCGCAGGAGTTGCCTGCGCGCCTTCATTCCTCGCGCAGCGCCGCGTCGAGGAACGCGCGCAGCTCGTACATCTGCTCGGAGCCGAAGCCCTGGCCCACGTAGGCGGCGCCGTAGCTGAAGCCCCCGCCGAAGAGCATCACCCCCAGCAGCAGCACCGCCAGGCCTGCGCTCTGGCCCAGCATGAGCCGGCTGGTGAGGAAGATCGCGGCCGCGACCGAGAGGAAGCCGAAGAGGAGCTGGATCCCCACGAAGAGCGTCCACAGGTTCGGGTGCGGCGCGAAGGTGCCGTCGATGCGCGAGCCGCGATCCCCGGCGGCGTCGAACTGGAGGTCGAGGTACGGGGACCAGAAGTGCCGCTGCCCGGGCGTCACCGTGAGCATCACCGTGCGCCGGAACACCGAGCCGGTGACGAGCGCGCCGGGCTTCGCGAGGTGCGCGCGCACGCGCTCCACCACCGCGTCGGGCGGCAAGGGGTGCTCGAAGGTGAACCGGGGCCGGGCGCGCGGGCGTTCCATCAGGAGATCTCGTGGGAAGTATCGACGGAAGGCCGTGCGCGATGAACGGAAACTCGCGCGGCGTGAGGGGGCGGCGGCAAGGGAGTAGCCTCGATGAATGGTCTCGCCCCGGACCCGCGCCCTGCTGCACGAGCTGGTGAGCGTGCCCAACCTGCTGACGCTGGTACGCATCCCGATGGGGTTGATGCTGTGGATCGCCCCGGGGAACCTCGCGTGGGTGCTGGGGCTCATGGCGGCGGCGGCGATCTCCGACCTGCTGGACGGCTGGGCGGCGCGGCGGGCCGGGGTGCCGGCCGAGAACATCGGGGCGTGGCTCGACCCGCTCTGCGACAAGTTCTTCATCGTCTCGGCGCTGGCGGCGGTGTGGCTGGTGCACGGCCCCCCGGTGTGGATGGCGGTCGTCGCCTCGACGCGCGAGCTGGTGCTGCTGCCGCTGGTAGTCGCGAAGATGGTCGTGCCGCGGCTGCGCAACCGGCACATCCCCTTCCGCGCCAAGCTGTTGGGCAAGGTGACGACGGTGGCGCAGTTCGCGCTCTTCGCGGTGGTGCTCGCGGGCTGGACGCCGGGGTGGGCGCCGATCGCGGTGACGTGCGGTGTGCTCGGGCTGGCGGCCGGGGTGCAGTACTCGGTGCGGGCGTGGCGCTCGCTCCACGACCCAGCCTGACCCCGATGCGCTGAGCCGAGCCGACCGGACCACCGGCCTCGCAGAAACGGAGTAGTTACGTCGGATGAACGCTCCGTCCCCCGTCATCGCGTCCCCCAGGCCGCTCTCGGAGCCACCCGGCGGCGTGCTGATGTGGATCATCGTCTCGCTCGAGCTGGTGACCTTCAGCATCGTCTTCGTGATGCTCGCGGTGTTCCGCGCGAGCGAGCCGGCCCTCTTCCGCGAGGGGCAGCAGTCGCTCAGCCCGACCGTCGGCCTCGCGTTGACGCTCGCGCTGATCACCAGCGGAGCCCTGGCGGCCGAGGCGGTGCACTCGTTTCGAAAGGGTCGCTTCGGCCGGTCACGCTTCTTCTATTTCGCCGCCATCGCCAGCGGCCTGGTGTTCGTCGGGCTGAAGGTCCGCGACTATGCGGCGCACTTCGCCGAGGGGCACCGGCTCGGCACCAACGACTTCTGGGATGCGTATTTCCTCGGCACGGGGTTCCACTTCGCCCACGTGCTCGTCGGCCTCGCGCTGCTCATCGCCGTCGGAAGCCGCGTGGGCAAGACACGCTTCACCGACGAAGAAACCGCGATCGCCGGCACGGCGCTCTTCTGGCACATGTGCGATCTCGCCTGGTTCTTCCTCTTCCCGCTGTTCTTTGCGAGGGCCTGACGGTGCGACTGATCACCTGGGTGTTGCTCGTGGGGCTCGCGGTCGGCGCAGTGGTCTCGGGACGGCCTGCCGTCGCGTTGACGCTCGCGGGCGTGAAGGCCGCGCTGGTGGGCGCGGAGTTCATGGAACTGCGTCACGCGAACCGGCTCCACGCGGCGGCCTTCGCGATCGCCGTGACGGCGATGGTGCTCCTGTTGATCGGCATCCTCGCGCGAGCCTGACGCGACAGGCACGCTGATCAGTCGCCGCCGGCGGTGCGGTCGCTCAGCTCGTCCCACTCCGACTGGGTCCACCACGCGCGCTCGACGCCGTCGCAGGTCACGCCGAACGACGGGCACATCACGCACCCGTCGCCGCGGAGCAGCTGCGGGTTCTCGGTCGGCGGGTAGCGCATCGCCAGGCGCTCTCCCGCGGCCTTCGCGGCGAGTTCGATTTCGGTCGGGCCACGGCCGTCGAGTTCCTTCACGCTCGCCCGCCGCAGCCGCTCGACGCTCTCGGGGAACATCACCGAGTTCTCGGCGTCGATGTGATGCAGCAGCGCATCGGCGTACGCGTTCGCCACGGCCGGGTCCCCATCACGCGCGTAGACGTCGAGCAGCGCGGCCATCGCCCGGTGGTCCGCGAGGATGGCGGCCATCGGCCCACGGTCCCGGGGCAGCGAGGCTTCGCGCTCGAGCGCGGGAAAGAGCACGTCCTCTTCGCGCGCGTGGTGGAAGTCACCTGCGAAGCGGCGGAAGAACTCGAGGAAGGCACGGCGGTCCTCGTCGGGGCCCGCGGGCGTCGCCACGAAGGTGCGCAACGAGCCGAGCACGCGCTCGATGAGCCGGTGCTCTTCCTGGAGATCGTCGACCAGTCGCATCGCAGAGACCCTGCTCTCATCAAGTGCGAGTTTCCAATCGTTCGTGCTCAAGTGCCCCGAATGAACTCCAACCTGCGGTACCCGGCGATCGGGCTGCTCGTCTCGGCGGTGACGTGGGTCGCGGCGCTGAGCCTGCTGACGCTGCTGAACGCCGCGGGTTTTCACACCGCGCAGGGCCTGCACGTGTCCGACAACGAGCTGTTCAACGTGCTGGGGCTGGTGCCGTTGTGGGGCTGGTACGGGGTGATCATCGCCGGCGCGATCCACATGCTGCGCGGGGGCCGTGGCGGGCTGGCGTACGCGGCCGCGTCACTGGCGGTCATTCCCTGCTGCTCCCCGTGGGTCGCCCTCGGCATGCCCTTCGGCATCTGGGCGCTGATCAACCTGCGGACGACCTCGAATCCGCAGGGCTGACCTGTCGCCGATGGCCGATTGCGAGTACGAGTCTGGGCAGGCCCCGTCCCAGCGCTCCCGCCTGGAACAGAACGGGCCTCCTTCACCCACGTCGCGGAGATGAAGGCCCCGTTGCCCAGCCCGACGCCGAAGAGAGCCCTCCCCACCCGCGTGGTGCGCTTCGAGCTCTCGGGGTCGACCCTCATCGCCATCGTGCTGGTGGGGGCCGGCCTGTGGTTGAGCGTGCGGCTGTTGCCGGTGCTGCTGCTCGTCGTCGCGGCGCTGATCATCGTGGGCACGCTGAGCCCGACGGTCTCGTGGCTCGAGCGGCACCGGGTCTCGCGGGGCTGGAGCATCGCGCTGGTCTTCACCGCGCTGGCGATCTGCAGCGTGGTGCTCATCATCCTGACGCTGCCGCAGTTCCTCGTGCAGGTGACGAGCCTCATCGAGCAGGAGCCGGCGCTGCGGGCCAGCCTGGTGACCCGCCTCGGGGGCTCACGGCTCACCGCGCCGCTCGCCGAGTCGCTCCGCACGATGCGCTACGACGCGCTGATGCAGTCGTTCGGGTCGACGGCCTTCGCGTTGTCGACGCGCGTGCTCGAGGTCTTCGCGTACTCGGTGGGGGCGATGTTCCTCGCGCTGTACATCATGATCGACCGTGATCGCCTGCGCGGCGCGCTGTTCTCGGTGGTGCCCCGGTCCCACCACATCCGCCTTTCGCGGGTGATGATGAACCTCGAGACCATCGTCGGCGGCTACATCCGCGGGCAGGTCATCACCTGCGCGTTGATGGGCGGCTTCATGTTCATCTTGCTGGTGGCGTGCGGCGTTCCCAACGCGCTGGCGATCTCGGTCTTCGGCGGCATCGCCGACGTGCTGCCGTACATCGGCATATTCCTCACCATGGGCCCC
>JBBRUE010000545.1:0-5315 GCA_038248085.1 Myxococcales bacterium
AGGATCTCGTCGTCGGAGACGGCCACTGCGAAGCCACCCGACTCGCGCAGCGCGGCCACCGCGGCGTCACCGTCGCGCGGCACGCTGACCGAGATGCTGTCGGCGATGGTGTCGCCACTCACCGCGCGGATGACGCCGTCACCCTCGAAGGCGAGCTTCACCGCGTTGCTTCCGGCGGCCTGCACCGCGACGAGCTTCGGGGTGCGGTCGACCAGGCCCGCGGCCTTGAGCTCCACGAAGCCCTTCCACAGCCCGCTGATGATGTTCCCGTCGCCCACCGACACCAGCACGTAGTCGGGCACCTGCCACGCGAGCTGCTCGACGATCTCGAAGGCGCAGGTCTTCTTGCCTTCGCGGGTGAAGGGGTTGAAGCCGGTGTTGCGGTTGTACCAGCCGTACTCGCGGCAGGCGGCGAGGCAGAGATCGAACGCCTGGTCGTAGGTGCCGCGCACCGCCACCACGTTCGCGCCGAAGAGGAGGATCTGCGCGACCTTCGCCTGCGGGGCGCTCTGGGGCACGAAGATGACCGTCTTCATGCCGGTGCGGGCGGCGAGGCAGGCGAGCGACGACGCGGCGTTTCCCGTGGAGGCCCCCGCGACGACCTTCTCGCCCCGCTCATGCGCGACGGCGAGCGCGACGGCGCCCGCGCGATCCTTGAACGAGGCGCTACGGTTGCGGGTGTCGTCCTTCAGCAGCAGCCGCGAGAGCCCGAGCTGCTTGCCGAGCACCGGCGCCGGAGAGAGCGGAGTGCCACCGACGTCGAGCCGCGACGCCAGCGCGCGGCTCTCGACGGGCAACAACGCCTGGTACCTCCAGATGCTGCGATCGGGATCAGCGGCGAGCGACTGCCGCGTCAGCACCTGCGACACGGCCTGGTAGTCGTAGGTCACCTGCAGGTTGCCGCCGCACGCGGGGCAGACGTACTGCGCGGGTTGCGCGGCGCCGGTCAGTGGTTGCTCCTTCGCACAGCGAAAACACCGGAGCGCGCGGGCGAAGGACATGGGCCGCGCAAGATACCGGGTGACCCGGTTTGAGCAAGGCTGGCCCCGAACAGTCGCTAATGCCTCCGCGTGCAATTGGTGCGTTGCGCCGGGCGGCCACCCCTCGCGCCGATTCTGAGTATGGATGGCGCCGTGAGCGCGACCCGAGAGACCGAGGCCTTCCTGCTCTCGGTGGAATGGCGCGACACCGGGCGCGGGCTCGAGTTGACGCTGTGGGGCGCCTCGCCGACGGACGGGCCGATCCGCGCGACCGTGACCGGGCAGGAGGCGGTGTTCTTCGTGCCCCGCTACGCCGAGACGCAGGCCGGCCGCCGCGTGCCGCGCGAGCTCCGCAGCCGGGAAGGCGCCGACGTCGACGCGGTGTACTTCACCTCCCAGCGCGCGCTGGTGCAGGAGCGCAACCGAATCCACGCGGCCAGCGGCGTAACCCTGGAGGCCGACGTCAAGGTCTCGAACCGCTTTCTCATGGAGCGCTTCATCAACGGCAGCGTGGTGCTGCGCGGCCCCGCGCAGGTCGATGGCGGTGTGCTCCACTTCCGCGATCCGAACGTCCGCGCCGCTGAAGTCACGCCGCGGCTGCGCACGGTCTCTCTCGACATCGAGACCGACGGTTGGGACGGCCCGGTGCTCTCGCTGGCCATCGCCGGGAGCGGCCGCGAGCACGTCTTCGTGGTGCGCGACGGCGTCGACGGGCCCGGGCTCTCGTTTCACGGCACCGAACGCGCGGCCCTCGAGGCGACCTTCGCGGCGATCCGCGAGCTCGACCCGGACGTGCTGCTTGGGTGGAACGTCGTCGACTTCGACCTGCGGGTCCTCGACACGCGGTGCACGCTGCTCGGGACTCCCTTCGCGCTCGGGCGGGCCGGGGAGCGGGCGCGGGTGCTGGTCGGCGACGCGCAGAGCGTCTCCATCGCGCGGGTGCCCGGCCGGGTGGTGCTCGACGGCGTCGCGACGCTGCGCAACGCCTCGTGGGCCTTCGAGCGCTACAGCCTCGAGCACGTCGCGCAGCACCTGCTGGGCCGGGGAAAGCTGCGCGCCGAGGGCGTCGACGCGCTGACCGAGATCCGCCGCATGTACCGCGACGACCCCGCGGCGCTCGCTGCCTACAACCTCGAAGACGCGCGGCTCGCCCTGGAGATCTTCGAGAAGGCGAAGCTCGTCGAGTTCACCGTGGCGCGCGCGAAGCTCACCGGGCTGCCCCTCGATCGCCAGGGAGGCTCGGTGGCGGCGTTCGACCACCTCTACCTCCCGCGGCTGCATCGACGCGGCTTCGTGGCCCCCGACGTGGGGAGCAACGAACACCCGACGCCCTCCCCCGGCGGCCACGTGCTCGACAGCGTCCCCGGGCTGTACACCAACGTCGCGTCGTTCGACTTCCGCTCGCTGTACCCGAGCATCGTGCGCACCTTTCAGATCGACCCGCTGGGGCTCTGGTTCCCCGGGCCGAACCCGGTGCAGGGGTTTGGTGGGGCGACCTTCGCGCGTACCGGGGCGATTCTCCCGGAGCTGATCACCCATCTTCACGAGGAGCGGACGAAGGCGCGCGAGGCGGGTAACGACACGCTCTCGCAGGCGATCAAGATCCTGATGAACTCGTTCTACGGGGTGCTGGGGACGCCCGGCTGCCGCTTCTTCGATCCGCGCCTCGCGTCGTCGATCACCCTGAGGGGACACGAGATCATCGAGCGCTCGCGCGCGTTCCTCGAGGAGCGCGGGCTGCAGGTGATCTACGGCGACACCGACTCGCTCTTCGTGCGCCTCGACGCGACGCTCGACGAGGCCGCAGCGCAGGTCGAAGGGCGCCGGCTCGCCGATGCGCTCAACGCGTTCTGGAAGGAGCGCGTCGCCGCCGAGCACGGAGGCCTGCAGAGCTCGCTCGAGCTGCGCTTCGACGCGCTGTACCTGAAGTTCCTGATGCCCACGATGCGCGGCTCGGAGAAGGGCTCGAAGAAGCGCTACGCCGGCACGGTGCGCGCCGCCGATGGTTCGGCTCGCCTCGTCATCCGCGGGCTCGAGGCGATTCGCACCGATTGGACTCCGCTCGCGCGCGAGGCCCAGCGCGAGTTGCTCGAGCGCGTGTTCACCGACCAACCGTGGGAGGCGTGGCTGCTCTCACTCCGAGAACAAGTCGTGCGCGGGCAGGTCGACGAGCGACTGGTGTACCGCAAGCGCTTGCGCCGCGATGTCGGCGACTACGCCTCGGTGCCGCCGCACGTGAAGGCCGCGCGCATGCTGGCCGAATCGGAAGACGGCGACGACACGCCCGCCACCGACGTGGCGTACGTGATGACGACGAAGGGACCCGAGCCGGTGTCGATGCGCAGCGCGCCGCTCGACTACGCGCACTACCTCGACAAGCAGCTCGCGCCAGCAGTGGACGTCGTGCTCGGCCTCCTGGGCACGTCCTTCGAGCGCGTCGCGGGAACGCAGCTCTCGTTGTTCGACTGATCGGCGCCCTGAACGGGTGAGGACTGAGGCGAGATGTCCCGGTGGGGCGGCCGGGTGAACAGTTTCGGCCCCGCGCCGTTCGACTCGCACCGGGTCGATGTCACTGAGCCCGAGGCGGGACTACTTTCAGGCCCGCGCGGTGTTGAGTCACTCAGGAGGTCCGTCATGAAGTACCTGGTTCTCGCAGCAGTGGTGATGGCGTCGGGGGCGGCGTTCGCTCACGGCCATGGTGGCGGGTGGGGCGGCGGCGGGTTCCGTGGCGGTGGCTCATTCCGCGGCGGTGGCAGTTTCCACGCGTCGGTTCCCGTCTATGTGGCCCCGCGTCCCGTGTATGTCGCCCCGCGCGTCGTCTACGGCGGCTACGGGTACGGCTACGCGCCCCGGCGCTCGTACAATTACGGCAACCGCTCCTACGTCGCCCCGCGCGTGGTCGTGGCCCCGGCGGTGAGCTTCTATTCGCAGCTCCCCTACGGCGCGGTGACGCTCTACGTCGGCGCGCAGCCGTACTTCTACGGCGGCGGCAGCTTCTACGTGCAGTCCGCGCAGGGCTACTCGATGTGCGCGCCGCCCATCGGGGCGACGGTGGGCGAACTGCCTCCCGGCGCGACGATGCAGAACATCAACGGCTACACCTACGCCACGTTGAACGGCGCCTGGTTCTACTGGGACGGCAGCGGAGCGTGGGTGGTCGTCGCCAGACCCTACTGAGGGCAGGGAGGCTTCGTCAGGTGCGTCAGCCAAAGCCCAGACTGCGACGCGTGTCGTTCCGTCTCCCGGTCGTCTCGCTGGCGCGCGTGACCCACCTCGCCCGCGAGAAGAACACGACCCTCTCGGCGGTCATTCGTGAGGCCATCGACGCGTTCATCCGCATGGTGGGCGCCTACGACAGCGCACGCGTTGGCTCGGGCTCGGACGTCAAGGCCCGGGAAACTGGCCGCACGCCGCGAGCACCTCGAGTCGCGCCTGCCGCGCCGCGTCTTCGGTGAGGGCGACGCCCGTCTCCGCGTCACGTGAGCGCCGCTCGGCATCGACCACCTCGAGGTTCGTCGAGGCGCCCGCGCGAAACGCCTGCTGCGCGAGGTCGAGCATCCGCCGCGCCTGGGTGGCTGCGTCCTGGGCCGCCGCGAGCGCTTCATCGGCCTGGGTCACCTGCGCCAGCGCCGACCGCAGCTCCGCCGACGCCTGCCGGTGCATCGCCTCGAGCTGCGCGGCCGCCTGCGACTCGAGCGCGCGCCGCTCGCGCTGCTGCCCGTAGCGCAGGCCTCCGTCGTACAGGGGCAACGACAACACCAGCTGCGCCTGGAAGCTCCACAGCGGCACGGTGAGCGTCGCCGGGTTCTGGTAGCCGGGCTGCACGAGGGCCGAGAGCAGCGGCGTGTAGTCGCTCCAGTCCCACGAGGTGCCGACCTTCGTGGCGTCGAGCCGGGCCCGGGCTGCGCGCACGTCGGTGCGGCTGTCGGCGCTCAGCTCGCCGGCCGGCACCGAGAGCGGGGGCTCCACGTCTTGCGCGGAGACCGCGACGTCGAGACCGACCGCGACCCCCAACCCCTCCTCGAGCCGCCGCAGCGTGCCCTCGATGCTCGCGTGCTGCTGACGGGCGACCGCGACCTCCTGCGCCGCGCGGATCTCGTCGAGCTCGCTGCCCAGGCCCGCGGTGCGGCGGTCCTTCGCGTACTGGAGATGACTCCCCGCGACGTCCAGCGAACGGGTCGAGGCCAGCCACAGGCGCTGCTGCGCGAGCACCGCCAGCCACGCGCGCCCGGCCGCCAACGCCACCTGCCGGCGCATGTCGACGGTGTTCGCCTTCACCGCGTCGGCGGTGACGTCGGCGCGCTTCCACTGCGCCCACTGGTTGGCGGCGACGAG
>JBBRUE010000546.1:0-5301 GCA_038248085.1 Myxococcales bacterium
GCTCTTTCACCGGGCGCTCATCGAGAGCGGCTCGTGTCACGCCACCCCCATCGCCTCGAAGCGGAGCGAAGGCGTGCGTTGGCTGGCCGGCACCGGCTGCGCTTCCTCGGGCGACGTGGCGGCCTGCGTGCGCGCGCTGACCCCGGAGCAGGTGATTCGCGCCTTCCCGGTGCAGGTGGTGGTGGGGGGCCGCAAGCCGGAGGTGAGCTGGGGCCCGGTGGTGGACGGCGTGTTGCTGCCGCTCGATCCACTCGAGGCGTTGCGCACGGGCGTCGCGCCGGCGGTGCCCCTCGTCGTCGGCTCCAACACCGAGGAGACGAATCTCTCGGTGCCGTTGATCAGCACCGCCATGGAGTACCGGGCCGCGGTCACCGCGCTCGTCGGGGCGACGCTCGCCGACCAGGTGCTGCAGCTCTACCCGGTGGCGACCTACGGCACGCCGCGCAAGGCGCTGGTGCAGGTGACGACCGACGCCTTCTTCGGGTGCCAGGCGCGGCAGGTCGCGCGCGCGGCGGTGCTCGGGCGGCCGACGGTGCCGGCGTACCGCTACCTCTTCTCCCGCGCGCCGGTGCCGATTCGTGGCGCGTTCCACGGCGTGGAGCTCGCCTACGTCTTCCAGCGCCTCTCGGCCCTCACCCCGACGCCGGCCGCGGAGGACCTCGCGGTGGAGGCGTCGGTGCTCGCGTACTGGACCCGCTTCGCCGCGACGGGTGACCCCAACGGCAGCAGCGCGCTCCCCTGGCCGCGGGTGTCGTCGGTGGAGCCCCTGCAGCACCTCGACGCCGCGGTCTCGACCTCGTCGGGCTGGCGTAACCCCGAGTGCGACTTCTGGGACTCGCTGGCCGGCGTGTCGATCCCCGCGCCGCCGTGACCCTGAAAACCTCGCCTGCGAAGCGGGGAGAGCTCGGCCGCAGGCCGGGTGAGGGGCGGTTCTGATTGACGCGAACACCCACGATGCTGCCGCGGTGGTCACGGCCGCAGTCGCGCCCTCCGGGGTGCGTACAGTGACCCGGCATGAGCGACTTCACGAGCCGGGAACTCCGCGTGGTGAACAAGAAGGTGCATCGCCTCGGGCTGGCCCTGAACATGGGCCTCGACGCCGAAGGCCTCGCCGCCGCCCTCGAGCGTGGCGTGAACTACCTCTTCTGGACCCGCTACCGCACGGCGCCCCTGGTGCCGGTGCTCAAGCAGGCGCTGGCCCGCGATCGCGAGAAGTACGTGGTGGCGACCGGCCCGACCTTCGGCTTCTTCCGCGGGAGCGTCCGCAGCGGGTGCGAGGCGGCGCTCTCCGCGCTGGGCACCGACTACCTCGACGTGTTCCAGCTCTATTGGCTGGGCAAGACCTCGGCGTGGAGCGAGGGCGTCATCGAGGAGCTGGTGAAGCTCAAGGCCGAGGGGAAGATCCGCGCCATCGGGGTCTCCATTCACGACCGCGCGCGCGCCGGCCGCCTCGCCCAGGACTCAGTCATCGACCTCTTCATGCTCCGGTACAACGCCGCGCACCCGGGCGCTGAGCGCGACGTGTTCCCCCACCTCGAGAAGCGCCACCCGAACGTCGTGGCCTACACCGCGACCTCGTGGCGCAAGCTGCTCAAGAAGCCCTCCGGGTGGGACGGGGCGCCGATGACCGCGGGCGACTGCTACCGCTTCTGCCTCTCGAGCCCGCACGTCGACCTCGTCCTCACCGGGCCTTCGAACCGGCGCGAGCTCGAAGAGAACCTCGCCGCCCTCGAGAAGGGCCCGCTCTCGGCGGAAGAGGACGCGTGGATGCGGCGCTTCGGTCAGGCCGTTCACGGATAGCCGCGACGAGCCTACTTTTGGGTCTCTGCCGCCGCGGTGACCATGCGGTGCACCATCGTCTTGGTGGTGTTGCGCAGGCGCCGCGCCAGCACGCGAATGATCTCCCGGGCGATCTCCGGGCGGCGCTCCATCACCGCGTCGAGGTCGGCGCCGCCGATCTCCAGCAGCACCGTCTCCTCGGTAGCCACCGCGTCGGCCGAGCGCGGCTCCTGGTCGAAGAGCGCCAGCTCGCCGAAGAAGTCGTTGGGCTTCTGGGTGGCGATGATGGTCTGCCCGTCGCGGATGGCGACCAGGCCGCTGACCACCATGCACAACACGTCGCCTGGATCTCCCTCGCGGAAGATGACGGTGCCCGCCGGGTGATGAGACGAGGTGGCGATCTCCGCCAGCTTCATCAGGTCCTCCGGGCTGAGCTCCTTGAAGACCGGCACGCTGCGCAGAAAGCGGACTCGTTCGACCAGTCGGAGCAAGGCGTCCTCCTCGTTCGTCAGTGAGGGCAGGTGGCCCAGCTTGCCCTTGAAGGAGCTGTAGGCCACCAGCTTGAGGTGTTCGTCGTTCAGCGACAGCAGCGCCGCGAGCGGGTCGGCCGAGAAGGTGGCCGGAACCTGGAACCGGTCGACGCCGATCTTCGCCTTCTTCTCGGCGCTCTGCCGCTCGAGAAACGGCATCACCAACGCAGCCAGCCGCGGGTCGAGCGACTGCTCCACCAGCTCCAGCACGCGCGCGGCCACCTGCGGGCTGGCGTCGCGCAGGTGATGAGAGAGCCGGGCGATGCGCGGGTCTGCCACCACGCCCACCAGCGCCAGCAGCCGCCGCTCGGTCTCCTGGGCGCGTGATTGCAGCTCGCCCGCCACGAAGCGCATCTCTGCGTCGCCGGCCTCGAGCTGCGCAGCCAGCCCGGCGAGGGCGGCGTGGTAGCGGTAGCCGGTGGTGAGCTCGGCGTGGATGAAGCGCAGCAGCACCGCTTCCCCGGGCGGGCGCCAGGTCGAGGTGCGCCGCCGCTGCACCAGCGCGCGGGTGGCCCGGTAGCGGACCTGCGGCGCTTCGTGATCGAGCCACTTCTGCAGCACGTCGGTGGCGCGCTCACCTTTGCCCTGTGCCAGCGCCGCCGCTGCCCGCGACACCAGGTCGGGCGAGGCGCCGGTGAGCACCCTCTCGACGCTGCTGACCCCTGCGTCCTTGAGGCGGGTGAAGGCATCGAAGGCGGCGGTGGAGATCGCCGGCTCCTCCAGCGCCGACACCAGCTGCCGCAGGATGCCCTCGTCGACGAACTGCGCGGAGGCGCCGATGGCCGCGCGCCGCACCTCCAGCGAGTTGTCCCCCAGCAACGGCGCGAAGCGCTCCCGCAGGTCGCCGGTGTGGAGCGGGATGCGACCGATGGCCCAGGCCGCGCCCTCTCGCTCGTCGTCGTCGTCGGAGGTCAGCATTGCCTCGATGGTGGCGAGCTCCGCTTCGGCCGCGGGCGCGCCCGACACCTCGAGCAGCCGCGCCCGGCAGACCCGCGCCAGCGCCCGCAGGCCCGGTGCGCTCGCCTCGCACAGCGCGGTGACGGCGGGGAGCGCGGCCACGGCCCCGAGGTCTGCCAGCGCCTCGAGGCAGGCGGCGCGCACGGCCTCTTCACTCGCGCCGGTCAAGGTGGCGATCAACGGCGTGGCGTCTTCGGGTTGTCCCGCCTTGCCCAGCGTGATGGCCGCCAGCGCCCGCACCTCGGCCGAGGCGTGGCCTAGCGCGCGGTGGAGCAGCGGCCGGGTGCTCGAGGGCGCCGCGGTGCCGAGCACCGAGACGGCGAGCAACCCTTTCCCCTCGTCCCCGCTGGCCAGGTCATCTTCGAGCATCGACAACTGCTCGCGGTACAGCGGCCGCTTCGAGTCGGGGCCATCGAGATCGACGCGGCTGGTATCGACCGAGCGCTGCAGCGCCGAGAGGTAGGCCTTGCGCAGGTTGCGCGCGGTGAGCACCACCAGGAACAGCAGCAGCAGCACCGCGCCGATGGACAGGTACTGCACCGGCATCGTCGAAGGCAGGGCCTTGAGCACCAGCGCGGCCACCGCGCCGAAGAAGGCCGCCAGCACCCCGCGCAGCAGGGCCCCTGCCTGAGCGCGGCGCTGGGCCGGCATGGCGCTGAAGATCTGCGAGCGCGCCGGCGCCGTGAGGGCCTGCTTGATGACGCGGTCGCCGCCGGTCAGCAGCACCACCACGCCGAAGAGGGGGAAGGTGAGGAAGGCCGCCGCGCCCACCAGCAGCCACACCTGGCCAGCCACCAGGGCGCGCGTGCTGCCGAAGGTCGTCAGCAGGCGGCCGGAGACCAGCGGGGCGAGCAAGGTGATGGCGCCGGTGACGCCGAAGAAGAGCCCCATGAAGGCCGCCACGCCGCCGGGCTGGCCTGCGAAGGTCTGCTGCGCGAGCGCGAAGAGCTGGAAGTCGGTGACCTTCTCCACCACCAGCTCGATGGTGATGATGGCCGCCAGCACGCGCGTGAGCGGCTCGGTGAAGAGGAAGCGCAGGCCCGAGACCAGCCCGCTGAAGAACGGCTCGGCCGGGGCCTTGCGGCGCTCGGCGGCGATGTCCCGGCGCGCCACCAACTCCAGCATGCCCAGCGCGGCGAGCAGGCAGCCCGCACCCAGCAGCAGCAAGCCCGCGGGGCCCAGGCGCAGCGCCAGCCCGCTGACCGCGAAGCCGCCCGCCGTCCACGCCAGCCCGGCGCCCAGCCCGATGACGGGGAGCAGCCGCTTGGCGCTGCGCACGTCGACGGCCTCGCTCGCCACGGCCCACGCCTGGCTGAGCAGCAACGAGAGGAGCACCTCGACGGTGACGTAGACGGTCATCGGCCCACCGGCCGCTCAGGCGCGCCCGGCCACGAAGGCTAGCACCAGCAGCCCGGCCCCGGCCGCGAGCAGCCAGCGCATCAAGCGCACCAGGCTGACCCGCTCACTCAGCGCGCTCACCCCCAGCGAGGCCAGCGCCAGCACCCCGGCCGAGAGCAGGAACGCGTCGGGAATGGCGCTGCGCGGGTAGGCCGCGAGGAACAACTCGCGCTGCGCCGACTTGGCGAGCACCGCCGCCGACGTCAGCAGGAAGATGAAGGTGAACAACCGGGACGTGCGGGGGCCTTCCCCGTCCTGCAGGCCCAGCCATGTACTCAGAGATCCCGCCACGTCGCGCGGGACCATAGGCGAGCGCGGGCGACGCGTCGTCAGTGCGCGAGCTTCTGCCGGAGCACCCAGAGGCCCTTCTCGAGCACCTCGTCCTTCCCCGCGCGCAGACCGGCCACGGTGGGCCGGCTGAGCACCTGCGGTTGAATGCCGACGGTCTGGAGCTGACGGCCATCGGCGTGCTTCACCTCGAGGCCGGTGAAGGACATGCCCAGCAGGCCGGGCATCCGAACGCGGGTGAGGGTGCCGTTGGCGCCGCGCGTCGGGGTGCCGACGAAGGTGACCGGGGTGTACGACTCGAAGATGAGGCAGCTGTGCTCCGATTGGCTGATGGCGTCGAGGTCGATCA
>JBBRUE010000547.1:0-5294 GCA_038248085.1 Myxococcales bacterium
CAGCGGCGCCCCGGTGCTCACCGGCCCGGCCACCAGTGACGCCGAGGAGCTCTTCGAGACGAACGGCTCGCGCACCACGTAGTAGAGCTTCGGGTCATCCCACGCGAAGTGGAGCGCCTTCAGCGCCTCGCCGCCCAGCTTCTGCGACATCGCCGAGGCCATGGTGCACACCGACGACAGCCAGCCCGTCGAGCCCGCGCCCGTCGAGACGATGATCCCGCTCGACGACTGCCGCTCCCAGGGCACGGACGGCGGGGTGCTCTTCGTCTTCTTCGCCAGCGCAGGAGCGCCGGCCCGCAGGCGGTAGTGCGCGGACACGTGGGTGCGCGCGCCGAGGTACAGGTCGTTGAAGGCCAGCAGCCGCTGTCCGTCGGTCAGCACCGCCTCGGCGAGGGTGACCTCCTTGACCTCGCTCTTCCCGGCGAGGGTGAGCTCCAGCGCGCGCTGGAAGAGGCGGTCGACGCGAAAGGGGAGCAGCACGCCGTCGAAGCGCTCGGGGTCGGGGTTGACGCCGAGCAGCGGGCACGAGCCGATGTACTTCGCGGTGTTCGCCACCGTGCCGTCCTGCCCCAGCACCACCACCACGTCGGCGGGGCCGAAGAGGTACGTCGAGACCAGCGCGCGCTCCATCACCTGCACTGGCAAGCCGAGCTGCAACGCCCCTTGCGTCTTCTCGAGCGCGCGGCGGTAGGTGTCGTGCTCGCGGGCGTAGTCGTCGAAGTCGAGGCCGGCCTGGGTCAGGTAGAACTTCGCCTGGGCCTGGGTGTTGAAGCGCTCGGTGAGCGCCTCGAGCCGGGTCTTCCGGGTGACGAGAATGAGCTTGTCCATGACGTCCTCACTTCTTCGCCGGCGAGGAGGGGATGAGCGCGCGCAGCAGGTCGGGGCTGATGTTGAGCTCGCCGATGCGCTCGGCGTTGGCCGCCAGCTCGCGGAAGGCGACGGCGATCATCGTGCCGGGGTCTCCGCCGCCCGCCGAGAGCGCGGTCAGCACCTTCCAGTCCATCGTGCGCAGGGGCTCGAGCTGCTGCGCCAGCGACCACGCCTGCGCCGCGGCGGCCTTCTTGTCGTTCGCCGCGGTCTGCTCGACGAGCTGCTCGCGTTCCTTCTCCATCGCGATGTCCGCGGCCATCTTCGTCTCGCGAATGTGGCGGCGCTTCTGCTCGACCATCACCTCGGTCTGCAGCTCCGACTCCTTCACCCGCCGCTCCTGCTCGACCGAGGAGTTCCGGCGCTCGTAGATCGCCTCGTCGCTCTTCTTCTGCAGCGCCTCGCGGGCCTCCGCCTCGAGCGCCCGGGCCATCTCCGGGGTCGGCTTCATCGAGAGCACCGCGACCGCCAGCAGCTCGACCCCCAACAACTGCACCGCCTCGGACGCGCGCAGCCCCGACAGCAGCGCCGCGGCCAACGCCTCGCTGCTCCCCAGGGCCCGGGTCAGCGACAGCTTGCCCACCACGCCCCCGGTGAGGATCTGCGCGGTGTGCACCAGCCGCTCCTCGAGCTTGCGCGGGTCGTCGCTCTTCCACGCCCCTTGCCGCGTCACCGAGTAGTCGAGCAGCGAGGCCAGCTTCTTCGCGTCGGCCACCCGCCAGGTGAGCTGCCCCTGCACGGTGATGGTCTGGAAGTCGGCCGTCACCTCCTGGAAGGCGAAGGGCACGTCGGCGCTGGACAGCGGCACCAGCACCAGGGTGGAGGTCGGCTCCCAGTACAGAAACGAGAGCCCCGCCCCCTCGCGCTTCACCTTGCCGTCCTTGAACTGCATCACGTACTGCGTCGGCGCTGCCTTGAGATAACGGACCATGTGACCTCCTTAAGAGTCAATAAGACTCTAACGATGGTCGAGGCGCAGCGCAAGCGTGTCCGGGCCCGGCGCTCAGAAGCAGGCGGTGCGGTAGTCGATGGAGATCGCCGCGCCCGGGCTGGGGGCGCCGGTGAAGACGATGGCGTTGTGCACGGTGTCGAGGCGCCAGGTGGTCACCACCACGCCGTCGACGGTGACGGTGACGTCGTTCGAGGTGCGGGGCGTGCCGGCGAGCTCGAAGCTGCGGCGCGAGCCGAAGACGCTGCGGCTGACGGTCTCGAGGTCGGTGGCCCAGTCCTGGGTGCAGATGTCGGCGCGCACCCCGCCGGTCGCGTCGATCAGCGCACCGAAGCGGCCGTCGTCCACCGAGCCCTCGGTGGAGCACATCGGCCCCGGCGGCGAGAACGGCCCGACCACGTTGACCGAGAGGAGATCGGGGCGGTTGTTCTTCAGCTGCCGCAGCGTGGCGAGGTACGAGCCCGCGCTGTTGGGCGACTGCTCGAGCGCGTCGGTGACGATCACCACAGCCAGCGCGGCGTCGGGGCGGATGAAGCCGCCGTTGGCGCCGGTCCGGTTGGGGCTGGTCACCGCCAGGGACAGCGACTGGTAGGGCTGCTCCTGGCCACTGCCCAGGGTACCCAGCTGGACTTTTTGCGCGAAGAGGGCCGCGACGTTGGGGGTGGTGGGCGTCAGGTAGCGCGGGTTGGCCGTGCTCTGAACCAACACCCCGCGCCCCGCGAGCACGTCGGTGGTGATGACCCCGATGTGCCAGTTGCCGGTGCCCTGGGTGGCCGAGCTGATGAACGAGGCGAAGTTGGTGGCCAGCGCCGCCTGCTCGTCACCCATCGAGCACGAGTTGTCGACCACGAGGAGAATGTCGACGTCGGCGGTGCCCTGGGTGAACGTGTCGCCCTGCAGGCCCGAGGCGTTCGCGGTGGCGCGCAGCGCGACGCTCTGGCTCCACGTCTCCCCGCCCTCGAGGCTGTCGAAGCGCAGCGTGTCGGCGAAGGTGCCCGGGCCCGAGGGCGCGGCGGCGATCAACACCGTGACGTGCTGGCTGGGGTCGAGGGTCACCGTCCCCAGGCCGAGGGGCGAGCTGGTGATGCGGAAGGGCGCGTTCGGCGTCGAGGTGCCGGTGAGGCCGATCGGCGACCCGCACACGTTGTAGAGCGTCACCGCCTTCGAGGCCGACGTGCAGCCGGTCTGCACCACGCCCAGGTCGAGCACCGGCGGGTCGAGCACCAGGCAGCGGCTGACCTGGAGATCGACCGGGAGCGCGCGGGGGTTGGTTTCCCCCGACACCTGGAAGCGGAGCGTGCCGCGCAAGTAGTCACCGATGTTCGCGTCGCCCGGCACCGCGGCGTCGACGCGCACCGCGCGCGACTGTCCCCGCTGCACGAGGAGGCTCGGCAGGCCCGGGTCACCCACCTGGAACGCGAGGTTCGAGCCGGGCGCCATCTCCAGGCCGCTGATGAGGCAGGTGCTCCCCTCGACCGGGCTGTCGTTGGTGAAGAGGATGGTCCGGCTGATCACCGCGCCGCGCGGAGCGGGCCCGAAGTCGGCGCCCGCCGGGGTGACGCTCAAGGTGCACGTCTCGGGGAGGCGGGGCGTGGCCGTCAGCGCGATGCGCGCGACCGGCTCCTTCGCGTCGTTGGAGTACACCAGCAGGTCCGCCTCGCGCCCGCCCACCGAGGTCGGGGTGATCGTCACCTCGAACTCCACGAAGTTCGAGCCCACCACCGCGGGGATGCCCGCCGCCGCGTCGTAGGTGCCCCGCAGCCCGACGTTGAACTCGGCGGCGGTGGTGCTGGCGTTCTTCGGCACGATGGCGAACCACGGGAGCGCGCCGCCGGTGCCGAGCCGGAGGTTGTTCGACGGGTCCCCCGGCGCGGGCGGCGCGGTGCCCACGTTCTGCACGATGAGGCGCCGCCTGGTCGTTCCGTTGATCGGCACCAGGCCGAACTGCAGTGGGTTGGGGTCGACGCGCACGCGCGGTCCGCCGCCGGTGCAGGTGAGGGGAATGCGGGCGGGCGTGACGGGCAGGGTGCCCAACTCGAGGGTCAGCAGCTCCGGCAGCGGCCCCAGCGCTACCGGCTTGCACGACACGTCGATGCGCACCGAGGCCCGCGGGGGCAGCGAGCTCGGAGCACCGGCCCCGACAGAGTAGCTGCCGGCCGGCAGCAGCGCCTGGAGCGAGAGCGCCACGTTCGAGTTGTTGACCACCGTGACCTGCTTCGTCACCGAGACGCCGAGCGGCAGGCGGCCGAAGTCGAGGCGGGCTGGGCTCCAGGTGAGCGCCTCGTTGCTGCCTTCGCCGGTGAGGTGCACCAGGCCGTCGGGGCACCCCTCGGCGCGGCGCATGGGGAGGCTCGCGGCGTACGCGCGCTCCTCCAGTGGCGAGAAGCGCACCGGGAGTTCGACGCGCCCGCCGGCCGCCACCTCGAGGGCGCCGCCAGGGACGTCGAGGAAGAACGCGTAGGCGTCGGCGCCGCTCACCGCACCGATGGTGGTGGTGGCGGGCAGGGCGCGGCCGTTCGCGAGGACGAGCGGCGCGACGATGGCCTGCTGCAGCGGCACGCGGCCGAAGTCGAGCCGCGCCGGCACGTAGCAGTCGCGGGCCACCGCGAGGGCCACCAGCTCGACCACCAGCTCCTCTTCGCCCGCGCGCGCGCCCGAGAGCTGCACCGAGAACTTCGCGCGGTGGGTGACCTCGGGCGTGGTGGCGTCGGGCGCCTGGCCGGGGGCGAAGCGCACCGGGAGCACCGCGTCGTCGCCTGCCGCGACCGACATCCCCACCGCGTCGTCGAGGGTGAGCGACGGGTCGCCCTCGAGGCGGGTGACGGACACGATGGAGATCTCCTCGAGGCCCACGTTGCGAACCGGGACTTCGCCCGCGCTCAGCGTCTCCATGAAGGCGGGGGCGAGGGTGATGGTCGCCTCGCGCAGCAACAGCTCGCGGCCGGTGGCGCCGTCCTGCACGATCACCAGCTCCCCGAAGCGGCCCGAGACGTTTCCGCCTCCGCAGCGACAGGCCGAGACCCCGAGAGCGAACAGAACGAGGAGCAGCCGGCGCATCGGGGCACTCTACACGCGCCGCAGCGGGACATTGGCCCCCGCACCGCGCCCTGTCAGAGTGGAACCCACATGCGGTGGGCGCTCGTGACGGTGATGCTGGTGTGGTCGGGCTGTCAGCGCCCGTGCGATCGCTCGACCTGTGACGGCTGCTGCGTCGGCGGGGAGTGCGTCGAAGGCGTGGCGCGGCTCGAGTGCGGGCGGGGCGGCGGGGCCTGCGCGGTCTGCAAGTCGTCCGAGAAGTGCGAGGCCTTCGCCTGCGTCCCGCTGCCGATCGTCGACGCCGGGGTGCTCGATGCGGGGCCACCGAGCTGCAAGTGCACCTCGGCGTGTTGCCTGCCCGACGGGAGCTGCGCGCCCAACAACGGCATCGACGCGTGCGGCCCGGCGAAGGTCTTCTGCGGCACGTGCACCGTCGACCAGC
>JBBRUE010000548.1:0-5273 GCA_038248085.1 Myxococcales bacterium
AGATCCTCAAGGCCTGCACCCTGCCGCTGACCAGCAAGAAGTGCGTGCACGCCCTCTGCACCGACCTCGCGTGGATCGACATCACCCCGGAAGGACTGCTGCTGCGCGAGCTGGCCCCGGGGGAAACGGTGGAGTCGGTGCAGAAGCTGACCGGCGCCCCGCTGAAGGTCGCGTCAGATCTGAAGACGATGGTGATCTGAAGAGGCTAGGCTGCGCCCCCATGACTGACGACAAGGGCTCCCAGCCGGTACGCAAGTCGGAGCGCCTCCAGCACGAGCTGCTGGTGGCGTACCGCACGGTCGATGGTTTCATCACCGACTGGGCCGTGAACATCAGCCGGGGCGGCATCTTCATCAACACGCGCAACCCGCTGGCCGTCGGCAGCATCGTGCGGTTGATCGTCTCGCTCCCCGACGCGGCGTTTCCCTTCGATCTCACCGGCCGCGTGATCCGCGTGCACCCGGCTGACTCGAACTCCGACCAGGTGCCGGGCATGGGCCTCGAGTTCGTCGACGTCGACGAAGACAAGAAGAGCCGCCTCGCGCGCTTCGTCGATCGCCTGCGCGCCGAACTGCCGGACGCCGTGATGCCCTCGCCGAAGAAGTGAGCGTGCGTCGGCTCGAGCTCCTCATCGAGCGATCCTCGAAGTCGGGAGACGGCGTGGCCCTGGTTGAGGGTCGCGCCGTTTTCATTGCGGGGGCGCTGACCGGTGAGCGGGTGCTGGCCGAGGTCGACGAGTCGGCGCGGGCGCTGCGCGGCGAGCTGATCGAGGTGCTCACCCCGAGCCCGGCGCGTCGCACGCCCCCGTGCGTGATCGCCGATCGCTGCGGCGGCTGCGACTGGATGCACGTCCACGAGGACACCCAGGTCCGCGAGAAGCAGGAGATCGTCCTCTCGACGCTGGAGCACGTGGGCGGGGTGGAGCGCAGCGCGTACGAGCTGCTGCCCTTCGTGAAGTCCCCCGAGGTGCTCGGTTACCGGCGGCGGGCCACGCTGCACCCGGTGTCGGGCGCGCTCGGCTTCCACGGCCGCAAGTCGCACGAGCGGGTCGAGGTGAAACACTGCCCGGCCCTCACGCCGCCGCTCGCCGACTTTCCGGCGCGACTTTCGGCCCACCTCGGCGCGAATACGCTCAAGGAACTCGAAGAAGTGCGGCTGCTGGAGTGCGACGGCCGCGTGGCGGTGAGCCTGCACTTCAAGGCGCAGATCCGGCCGCGGCACCGCGAACTCGTCGAGCTGGCCGTGCGCGACGGGATCATCGACGGCGCGCTGCTCCAGCCGGGAGAAGGGAAGGGCCAGGCCGAGCTGATCGGCGACCCGGTGCTCGAAGAAGAGGGCGTGCTCCACCGCCCCGACGGCTTCGCGCAGGCCAACGCGGTGGTGAACCGGCGGCTGGTGCAGGCGTCGGTCGAGTTGCTCGACCTGCACGGCGGGGAGCGGGTGCTCGAGCTGTACTCGGGCAATGGCAATTTCACGTTCCGCATCGCACCGTCGGTGGGGCAGGTGATGGCGGTCGAGTCGGCGTCACTCGCGGTGGCCCTCGCGCAGAAGGCGGCCCTGCGTCGCAGCGTCGGCAACGTGCGCTTCGTGCAGGGCGACTCCGAGAAGATCGCCACCGGGTTGGTGCGCGAGGCCGAGCGCTTCGATCGCCTGCTGGTGGACCCTCCGCGGACTGGCGCGCCGGGCGTGGGTTCGTGGGCCTCGGGGCTGCTGGTCAAGCGCGTGGTCTACGTAGCGTGCGACCCGGTGAGCCTCGCGCGCGACGCGAAGGACCTGGTGGAGAAGGGGTTCCGCCCGCTGCGCTGCAGTTGTTCGACCTCTTCCCTCAGACGCACCACGTCGAAGCCGTGATGGCCTTCAGTCGCTGACGGCGGGTACAAGGCTCGCGTGGAACAGCGCATCGTCGAGTTCGTCGAGGTCCTCCGGCAGAACGGCCTGAAGGTCGCCGTCACCGAGGCCAACGATGCCGTCCGGGCGCTCGCGGAGGTCGGTGTCGAAGATCGCGATCTCACCCGCGCCACCCTCAAGGCCACCCTCTGCAAGCGCGCCCAGGACGGGCTGCTCTTCGACAAGGCCTTCGACTTCTTCTTCTCGGGCGCGTCGAAGACGCTGGAGAACATCGAGAAGTCGCTGCTCGCGCGCATCCAGGAAGAGGGGCTGCTCGGCGCCGACGAGCTGGCGATGATCGTGTGGATGCTCGATCGCCTCGCGGGCCAGATGTCGCCTTTGACCGAGGCCGCGATGCAGGGCGACCGCGGCAAGCTGGCGCAGCTCTTCCGCCAGGCGTCGCTGCAGATCGACTACTCGCGCATTCAGAACGCCCTGCAGACGGGCTTCTACAGCCGGCGGCTGTCTGCGGCCGCGGGGGCCGACGGCATGCGCAGCGACATCGACAGCATCAGCCGGGAGCTCGCCGCGCGCGGCATGAGCGACCGCGGCGTCGAGGTGGTCTCGAAGCACCTCTCGAGCGCCCTGCGGAAGGTCGAGAAGGCCGCGCGGCTCGAGGTGCAGCGCCAGTCGAGCGCGCGGTTGAAGAAGGCCGTCGGGGTCGGCGACAAGCTGCTCCACACGCTCTCGCGGCAGGAGGTCGACGTCGCCCAGCGATCGGTGCGCGCGCTCGCCGAGAAGCTCAAGGCCCGGCTCATTCGCCGGCAGCGCTCGAAGAAGAAGGGCCAGCTCAACCCGCGCCGCACCCTGCGCAAGAACCTGACCTCGGGCGGCGTGCCGATGGTGCCCTGGTTTCGCGCGCGGAGGCCGCAGCGGCCCGACGTGATCGTCCTGTGTGACGTGTCGGACTCGGTGCGGAACGCATCGCGGCTGATGCTGCTGTTCACCTGGTCGCTGCAGTCGCTCTTCAACCGGGTGCGCAGCTTCATCTTCGTGTCCGAGCTGGGCGAGGTGACGAAGCACTTCAAAGACGCGAAGCCCGAAGACGCGATCGAGGCCGCGATGAGCGGCGAGGTGATCTCGATGTCGTCGAACTCGAACTACGGCAACGCGCTGGCGACGTTCGCCAAGAGCTACCTCGGCTCAGTCACGCGCAAGACGACCGTGTTCATCATTGGAGACGGCCGCAGCAACTTCAACGCACCGCACGTCTGGGCACTCGAGGATCTCAAGCGCAAGGCCAAGCGCGTGGTGTGGATCTGCACCGAGCCGAAGTCGAACTGGGGCTTCGGGGACAGCGAGATGCGGAACTACTCGCGCGCCGTCACCCAGGTGGTCGAGGTGCTGAGTCTGTCGGACCTCGAGAAGATCGCGCCGAAGCTGATTCCGACCTGAGCCCTCACCTTCGCGCGGGAGAGGGAACTTTGCTGATGGTCGCTTGCGGCAGCACCTCGCGCACGGCGGTGGTCCAGTCCGGGTGATGGCGATCAGGACTCAGCGTCAAGACCTCGAGGTGAGCGAAGGCCTCGGCGTTCTGGATCAGCACCGGGTACCAGCCGGTATCCGTCTCTGCCGACAGGTCGAGGCGCCGCAGCCGGCGGAGCAGGGCGCTGATCGCGAGCTCCTGCAACTGCGCGGGCCACAGCGCGCCGGACAGGTGCAACGCGCGCAACGACGGCGTCACCTCGGCCGCGAGCAGCGCCAGGGGAAAGTCGAAGCGGCGAAAGGGCAGCTCGAGCGACAGCCTCTCGAGGTTCGGGAATCGCGCCGACTCGAGACCAGGCGCGCCCGGGGCGAGGTCGACGCTGAGCTGCCGCAACGACGCACTCGTCGCGTCCTCGAATTGGCTCTGGGCCCCCTCGAGGGTCAGCGCGCGAAGCCGGGGGAGGGCGGCCAGCACCTCGCTCACCCCGACCTCGCTGCGAGGCCCCGGGTCATTGCGGGGGGCCCGCAGCCAGAGCTCCTCGAGCGTTCGCAACGGGCTCGCAATCAGCGTCGCGACCAACGACTCGAGCGACCGGGGCTGCTCCTCGGTCAGTTGCAGGTGTCGCAGCAGCCGCGACACGGGGCGCGCGAGCAACGCTTCGAGTTGCGCGACGTCGCTGATCGGGCCGGCCTTTCCGAGGAACCCGCGCACGAACGATGGCACCCACTGCAGGAGCCGCGCTTCGTCACCCAGGAGCGCCGCGGAATGCCGGGCGACGAACTGATCGACCGCGTCGGCGTCGACCGAGGTTGCGAGTTGCAGCGCGATCAACTCCCCATGGGGATCGCCCGTCTCGGTCAGCGCATCGGCCAGCACGTGCAGGGCGCGATCATCGTCGGGAGCCGCGAGGACTGCCTGCCACGCGGCCTCGAGCGGCGTCATGGCGTGGGCGTCACCGCGGCGAGGCCCACCATCGAGTCGCGCCGAATGCCGGCCTTCACGAAGTCCTGCACCGTGCGCGCGATCGCCGCGCCGAGCAGGCCGATCAACGGCAGGTGCTCACCGCCCTCGCAGGTCGCCTGGCCCGCCACGTCCTCTGCGTCGGGCGCGAACCGCTCGTCCCACCGCACCAGCCCGAACGTCCCATCTCCGCTCACCGCCGCGTGCAGCAACGGCGTCGAGGACGCACGCGCGAAGTCCGACAGCACCTTCCGGCTCGCGGCGTTGTCGAAGCAGTCGACGATCAACCCCGCGTCCTTGCCCAGGGCCCCCACGTTCTCTGCGGTCACCCGCACGCCGAACGCCTCGGCCTTCACCCCGTGAAAGTTCAGCAACTGCAGCTTCAGCGCCTCGGCCTTGTTCTTCCCGACCGACTGCTTCACGTAGGCCTGCGCGAGCAGGTTCTTCGACTCCACGCGGTCGAAGTCGAGGAACACCAGCGTCGCCTCGAGGTTGCGGCACAGCACCGCCGCGGTGGAACCGAGGGCCCCCACGCCACACCACACGATCCGCATGGGAGCCCCGGTCGCCATCGCTCAGGCGCCGAACGGGACCTTCGGCCGCAGGTAGATCCGCTGCCCGCCCTGGAGCCGATCGACCACGAAGCCGTCGAACGCCGCGTCGGTGAGGTGCGGCAACGCGAGGCCGGCCACGTTGCCCGAGCGCACGACCTCCACCGCGATGCGCTTGATGTCGGCGTCCGAGACGTGGGCGTCGAGCTCGAGCGCGTAGTCCGCCGAGAGGCCGTTGTAGGTGATGTTCAGGGTCGCCATGGGGCACCTCCACTTCGAGTGATGCGGAGCCGACGCGACCGGGAGCCTGCCCTGACGATCAGCCCAGGCCGTCGGCGTTCTTGAGGTCCTTGAGGCGCAGGCCGTTCTTCTTGAGCAACCGGTAGAGCGACTGCATCGAGAGGCCGGTGCGTGCTTCGGCCTCCTTGATGTCGTAGCCGCACTGCTTC
>JBBRUE010000549.1:0-5263 GCA_038248085.1 Myxococcales bacterium
ACGATGGTGGAGGGCGAGAGCTCGACGGGCACAGCGCCTCTTACCCTGCGCCGGCGGTTCTTTTCAGAAGGACAGCACGAGCGCGGCGCCGTCTTGCGAGTTCTTCCGGGGCGCCTGGTCGAGATCGATGACGAGGCGGGTGCCGGACTTCCCCTGCTTGCCGACCCTCACCCCCGTCGCGTGCGGGACGGTGACCACGAGCTGGTGGCTGCGATCGGGCGCCCGGCCCTCGAGATCGAAGACAGCGCGCGGTGGATTGGTGAGCAGGAAGGCCCGGGTGACCGTGGCGTCTGGCGTGAGGCGAAGCTCGGCGCCGGTGACGCTCCAGCTCAGCTTCGACGATGCCCCCGACGGAAGCCTCACGGTCCCCCGCTCCCACGCGGGGGTGGCCTTCTCTCGCATCGGAGTCGAAGTAATCGCCCGGTCCGAAACCGACGTGGCCTTGGTCGCCAGAGCGACGAGGGTCTTCACGGCCGTCGCCGTCGAGCCAGCTCCCTCCGCAGCCATCGGCCCGGCCGCCGAACCTTCGCCATTCCGCGGCGCAAACGTCCTCGCGGGATCAGCGACTGCCCCGCTCCCCGGCGCGCCCACTTCGTCCGCGACGGCCGCGACCGACGGCCCGTGCACCGGCGCGACCTTCTGATCCGCGACGGCCACGGCCCCGGCCGATGCCCCGCGCTCCCGCGCGACCACCGGTGCGAGATCCGACGTCGCCTCCGCACCATCGCGCGCCGCCGGCGGGGCCGCGACGGTGACCGTCGCTCCACTCCCACCCGCGTTCAAGGCGAGGTCAGAATCGGGCGCGCTTGCAGGTGTCAAAGCCGCGACTGCAGTCGGCGCCAGGTCCTTCGGGAGCGCGACCGCGGCGGCGCCGGTCGGCAATGCAGAACCAGGAACCGGAACAGCACGGGGACGAACCGTCGGCGTCTCCGCGACCAACTCGAGACCGGGCGCACGCTCGGGCTCACCTGCTGCCGTCACCTCCCCAGGCGACCACAACAAACACACCGCGAGCGCCGCGCACGTCGCCAGCGCCCCGCCCCCGGCGTACGGCAGGTACCGCACCCAGCGACGTGACGACGGCGCCAGCACCAACGGCTTCCCGGTGTCGAGGTTCCGAACGAGGTAGCTGACGAGCTCCTCGGCGCGCGGGTGCATGAACTCGGTGAAGCGCAACCCACACCCGGGAAACCGCCCGGGGAGCTGGCTCTCGTGCACCCGGCCCCACACCACCTCCGCTTGCGCGAGCCCCAGCACCCTCCCCCCGGCTTCGAGCGAGAGCGCCACCTTCGTCCCGAGCGGGAGCGGCTCGGGCATCCGCAGGAAGAGTCCCTTGTGGGAGACATTCGCGGTCAACGTGCGGATCACCCGCGGCTGGCCCTCGAGCGTCACCACGCGAATGGGGTGCTTGAAACGAACTCGCGACGACCGCTTCTGGCGTTCGATCAGCACAGGGCGAAGTGTCCGCTACAGCAAGCCACAGGCAAGTTTCCTGCGGGTGCGGCAGCATGACGCCGTGCGTGAGTACCAGCTCCAGCGAGGCGCCCTGCCCGGGCCCCAGTTCACGGCGCTGCGCGAGGCGTTGCTGCGATCCCCGCTGGTCGGCAGCAGCACGCTCTCCGGGCCCTTCGAGTCGAGCCGCGGCTTCGGGGTGACCTTTCGGGCGGGAGGCCGGGGCAAGGTGCTCGACCGCTTCCCTGCCCTCGCCCCGTGGTTCGACGCGGCGCTCGGGGCCCCGGCAGTCCGCGCCTTGACCCCATGGTGGAAGCGCACGCTCGAGCGCGTGCCGAACGCCTGGTACCTCAACGTGCTGTGCGTCTCGGAGGGCGGCACCGTCGCGCGCCACATCGACGCCACGCTGCGCAAGCCCGCGGAGGTCGACGACGCGGTCCCCGAGATGGTGTCGGTCCTCTACCTGCGAGTGCCGGCGGCGCGCGGTGGCGAACTGCAGCTCTGGGACGGCCCGACGCGACTGCGACGGCTCAAGCCCCGCGAGAACGGCGCGGTGCACTTTCGCGGCGATCTCGCGCACGAAGTCTGCGCCTTCGACCCCGGCACCGGCGCACTTCGCGCCAGCCTGGTGATCGAGCAGTACCACTTCCTGCCCGAGGCCCTGTCCCGCCTCCCGGAGTTCCAGCTCGAGTCGCGCGCAGGCTTCGGCGCGTACCTCGACCACCACGCGGCGCGGCCGCCGTCGTCGTTCGAACTCGATCGGTGATCAGGTGCCGATGCGCTTGGCGATCCGGGCGCGGTACTCGTCGATGGGAAAGAGATCGACCTCCGCCCCGCCGTTCTTCGACCCATCGGGCGCGAAGTCGAACGGGTCGTCGACGTCGCGGATCAGCCGCAGCATGTAGATGTTCACCAGCGAGACGAAGGGCACCAGCACCAACTCGGCGATGGTGGTCTTGAACCTCGCCACCATCAGCAGCAGCAGGATCATCCCCAGCAGTACCTCGAGCAGCGCGTAGGCCGGCGGCAGAAAGCCGGTGCGGCTGATGACGTCGATGCGCGAAACCGACTTCCGCAGGGCCGCCACTTCCGACAGGCCTCGCGACACGTAGGGCCCCGAACCGCTCCGCTCCAGCTCGACCAGCACCCCGCTCATCTGGGTGATCGCCTCGAAGACCTGCCCGGTGGTGAGCTTCTTCACCAGCCAGCCCTGGATCGAATCGGCCAGGGTGAGCACGTGCTTCTGCATCGCCTTGAGTTCGACCGCGGGCTTCTGCGCCGCGACGACGGTCAGCATTTCCTCGAGGGTCTGCAGCGAGGTCGCCACGTCACCGGGGAGCTTCTCGCTCTCTTTGTAGTCGGCCATCGTCCCGGCGAGCAGAAAGCCGGTGAGGAAAACCGCGCCGGTCAGCACGATGCCGAAGTCGCCAAACTCCACGAACCCCTGGAACTTCAGGCCGAACTCGATGATGCACTTGAGCCCGGTGACGGCCAGGACGTACGGCAACGTCGACAGCATCAGCTTCCACTTGAGCAAGATCCCCTCCTCGAAAGGCGCGGGCAGGCTACCGCACTCGGCGCTAACGTCGAGGCATGCGTTTCAAGGGCACCGCCTCGTATCTGACCAGTGAAAGCCTCCGCTCTGCCGTCGACTGTGCGCTCGTGTTGCAGCGCCCGTTGCTGGTGAAGGGCGAGCCCGGCACCGGGAAGACCCTGTTGGCAGAGGCGGTGTCGAGCGCGTTGGGGCTCGAGCTGCTGACGTGGCACGTGAAGAGCACCACCCGCGCCCAGGACGGGCTGTACGTCTACGACGCGGTGCAGCGGCTCCACGACTCGCGGTTCAACGACCACGACGTGAAGGACATCGAGAAGTACATCAAGCTGGGGCCTCTCGGGGAGTCCTTCGCCGCCCCGGCGCGCCGCGTGCTGCTGATCGACGAGATCGACAAGGCCGACCTGGAGTTCCCCAACGACCTGCTCCACGAGCTCGACCGCATGCGGTTCCGCATCATGGAGACCGACCGCGAGGTGGTCGCGAAGGATCGCCCGGTGGTGATCATCACCTCGAACAACGAGAAGGACCTGCCCGACGCGTTCCTGCGCCGCTGCGTGTTCCACTTCATCGAGTTCCCCGAGCAGGAACTGATGAAGCGCATCGTCGCGGTGCACCACCCGGATCTCCCCACGAAGCTGGCGGAGCAGGCGCTGGAGATCTTCTACGATCTCCGCGCGCTGACCCGGCTGCGCAAGCGCCCGTCGACCAGCGAGCTGGTGGACTGGATCGCCGCCCTCAAGGCCTCCGGCATCTCGACCCTCAAGCTCGACGAGAACCTCCCCTTCCTCGGCGCGCTGCTCAAGCGGGAGCAGGATCTCCTCGCGTTCTCCGAGACCTTCGGGGGCGGCAAGCGCACGAGGGCCTGATGTTCATCCCCTTCCTCTACGAGCTGCGTGCGCGGAAGGTGCCCGTCGGCACCCAGGAGGCCGTCGCCCTCGCCGGGGCGCTCAAGGCCGGGCTCCACGACAGCTCGCTCGAGGGGTTCTACTTCGTCGCGCGCTCGCTGCTGATCCACGACGAGAAGCACCTCGATGCGTTCGACGAGGCCTTCGGGAAGGTGTTCGAGGGCCTCGAGGGCAAGGCGCTCGAGCTTCACGAGCAGCTGCTCGACTGGCTCAAGGCGGCGGGAGAGCGGCGACCGACGCTGACGCCGGAAGAGCGCGCGTTGCTCGAGCAGTTCGACCGCGAGGAACTCGAGAAGCTCTTCGAGCAGCGGCTCCGCGAGCAGAAGGAGCGCCACGACGGCGGCAACAAGTGGATCGGCACCGGCGGGACCTCGCCCTTCGGCAACTCGGGGCGCGCGGCGCGACCGGGCATGCGCATCGGCGGGGGCGGCGGCATGAAGAGCGCGGTGGCGGTCGCCGGTCAGCGGAACTTCCGCGAGTACCGGGACGACCTGGTGCTCGACGTTCGGCAGCTCCAGCTCGCGCTGCGCAAGCTGCGCTTGTTCACCCGCGAAGGCCAACCGGACGAACTCGACCTCGACGGCACCATCGACAAGACCGCGCGGAACCTCGGCGATCTGGAGGTGGTGACCCGGCCTCCGCGCAAGTCGAACACCCGGGTGATCCTGCTGATGGACGTGGGCGGCTCGATGGACCCCTACGCCCACCTCGTCTCGCGGCTCTTCACCGCGGCGAAAAAAGCCACACACTTCAAGGAGCTGCGGACCTACTACTTCCACAACTGCATCTACGGCCGCGTCTACAAGGACGCGCGCCTCGCCGAAGCGGTGAAGCTCTCGCAGCTCTTCGCGGAGACCGATCGCAAGTACAAGCTGATCATCGTCGGCGACGCCCTCATGGCGCCGTGGGAGCTGATGAGCGTCTCGGGCTGGCAGGAAGACGAGGGCGTCGAGGGCGTGATGTGGATGATGCGGCTGCGCGAACGCTACCCCTCGGCGGCCTGGCTGAACCCCGAGCCCCCCTCGGGCTGGTGGCAGAGTACGATCGACGTGCTTCGGCGCGTCTTCCCCATGTACCCGCTGACGCTGGAAGGGCTGGGCGACGCCGTGCATCAGTTGACCAAGGTCCGGGTGGCATGAAGAACGAGGGCGACCTCATGCAGTGGCTGCCCTCGATCGCCATCTTCGGTGGCCTCGAGGACGAGACCCTCAAGCGGCTGATCGCCCTGCTCGGCGAGCACCGCGTCGAGGCCGGCGAGGAGATCTGCAAACAGGGTGACTCGGGCCGCGCCATGTTCCTCGTGCGTCACGGCGAGGTGGTGGTGTGCCGCGACACCGAAGAGGGCCGCCGG
>JBBRUE010000550.1:0-5256 GCA_038248085.1 Myxococcales bacterium
AGCCGGCCGGGCGTCCCTTGACGAGAGCGGTTTGAACACCGATAGTTCGCACGCTAACCTTTTCTCGTGCCCTCCCTCCCCTGGAGTCCTCATGTCTGATCTCCGCTTCGACAACCGCGTGGCCATCGTCACCGGCGCGGGCAACGGCCTCGGTCGCTCGCACGCGCTCCTGCTGGCGGCGCGCGGCGCCAAGGTGATCGTCAACGATCTCGGCGGCACCGCGACCGGCGGCGGCAAGTCGAGCGCCGCGGCCGACAAGGTCGTCGAGGAGATCAAGGCGGCGGGCGGCGAGGCGGTCGCGAACTACGACTCCGTCGAGGACGGCGCGAAGATCGTCCAGCAGGCGCTCGACACCTGGAAGCGCATCGACATCATCGTGAACAACGCGGGCATCCTGCGCGACACGTCGTTCCAGAAGATGAGCCAGGACGACTGGGACCTCATCTACCGGGTGCACGTCCTCGGCGCGTTCCGCGTCACGAAGGCCGCCTGGGATCACATGCGCGAGGCCGGCTTCGGCCGCATCATCTTCACCGCGAGCGCCGCCGGCATCTACGGCAACTTCGGCCAGGCGAACTACTCGGCGGCGAAGCTGGCGCTGGTCGGCTTCTCGAACACCCTCGCCATCGAGGGTGAGAAGAAGAACATCCGGGTCAACGCGGTGGCGCCGATCGCCGCCTCGCGCCTCACCGAGACCATCCTCCCCAGGGACATGCTGGAGAACCTCAAGCCCGAGTACGTGACGCCGCTGGTGGCGTGGCTCGCGCACGAGGAATGCACCGAGAACGGCGGCCTGTTCGAGGTCGGCGGTGGGTATTACGGCAAGCTCCGCTGGGAGCGCACCGAGGGGAAGACCTTCAAGCTGGGCCGGGAGATCTCCCCCGAGGCCGTGCGCGCCGCGTGGGACGACGTCACCGACTGGAAGAAGGCGACCCACCCCGCGAACATCACCGAGGCCCTCGCCCCCGTAATGTCGAACCTCTCGACGAAGTCGAAGGGCGGCAACGAGTTCATCGATGTCGACCTGGCCCTCGGCTACGAGCTGCCCGAGCTCGAGACCAGCTACGACGAGCGCGACCTCTCGCTGTACGCGCTGGGCGTGGGCGCGGGGCGCAACCCCACCGACGCGAAGGACCTGCACCTCGTCTACGAGCGCAACGGCGAGGGCTTCTGGCCGCTGCCGACCTACGGCGTGGTGCCCGCGCTCAACGCGATCTTCAAGATGGCGTCCGAGGGGCAGAGCGCGCCGGGCCTCCACTACGGGCTCGATCGCATCCTCCACGGCGAGCAGTACCTCGAGGTCACCCGCCCCCTGCCCCCCGCGGCGAGGCTCAAGCACCAGGCGCGCATCTCGGAGATCCTCGACAAGGGCAAGCACGCCATCGTCGTGACCCACCTCGACACCTACGACGCGGACACCGGCGAGCTGCTGGTGAAGAACGACGTCTCGATGGTGGTGCGCGGGGCCGGCGGCTGGGGCGGCGAGCGCGGCACCACCGCGGAAGTGAACGTCGCGCCCGAGCGCGCGCCCGACGCGGTGATCACCGAGAAGACCGACGCCAACCAGGCGCTGCTCTACCGGCTCTCGGGTGACTGGAACCCGCTCCACGTCGACCCCGAGTTCGCCACGATGTTCGGCTTCGAGAAGCCGATCCTCCACGGGCTGTGCACCTTCGGCTATGTCGCCCGCGCGGCGATCAACGCCTTCGCCAAGGGCGACCCGCGCACCTTCAAGAGCATCAAGGTGCGCTTCGCCGACTCGGTGTTCCCCGGCGAGACCTTGAAGATCGAGCTGTGGAAGGAGAACGACCTCCGCGTCCTGCTGCGCGCGACCGCGGTGGAGCGGAACAAGGTGGTCATCTCCAACGCCGCGGTGGAGTTCTACCCGGAGATCCCCAAGCCGAAGGCGAAGGCCGTCGCGGCTGCGGCGCCGCTGAAGAGCGCTCCCTCGGCCACCGCTGCGATCTCCACGGCCCAGACCTTCGAGGCGATCGGCGCGTACATCGCGAAGACGCCCGAGCTGGCCAAGCAGATCAACACCGTCTACCAGTTCAAGCTCAGCGCGCCTGAGTCGGCGTGGGTGCTCGACCTCAAGGCAGGCGCGGTGCGGCCGGGCACGGTGGAGAAGGCCGACTGCACGCTGGCGCTCTCCGACGCCGACTGGCTCGACATGGTCTCCGGCAAGGCCGACCCGATGAAGCTCTTCCAGGGCGGCAAGCTGAAGATCTCCGGCAACGTGATGGCCTCGCAGAAGCTCGACTTCCTCAAGAAGATCGATCGCGCGGCGGTGACCAGCGCCTCGGCACCTGCGGCGGGTGCGCTGGTGGCGAAGGCCTCAGCGCCCGCGTCGGCCGAGGTGGTCGCTCCGAAGGTCTTCAAGGCCTTGCAGGAGCGGCTCGCGAAGACCCCCGGCCTGGCGAAGGAGGTCAACGCGATGATCTCCTTCAAGGTGAAGGACGCGGGCTTCGACTTCACCGCCGATCTCGCCAGCGCCACCCCGGCCATCAAGGCTGGGGCCGACGAGAAGGCCACCACGCGCATCACGTTGTCCGACGAGGCGCTCGGCGCGCTGGCGAAGGGCGAGAGCGCGCAGACGATGTTCCAGCACGGGCAGCTCCGCATCGAAGGCGACCTGCTCGCCGCGCACCGACTTGGTTTCCTCAAGCAGCTGATCTGATCTCCACGCCGTACTTCCAGGACAAGGAGCACAACTCATGGGTCGCAAGGTCAATGTTCTCGGCGTGGGCATGGTGAAGTTCCAGAAGCCCGGCGCCTCCGACGGTTACGAGGTGATGGCCAACGGGGCCATCAAGGACGCGCTCAAGGATGCGGGCGTGGACTTCAAGGATCTCGAGCAGGCCTACGCCGGCTACGTCTTCGGCGACAGCACCTGCGGGCAGCGCGCGGTGTACTCAGTGGGCGTCACCGGCATTCCCGTCATCAACGTGAACAACAACTGCTCGACGGGCAGCACCGCGCTCTACCTCGCGCGCCAGGCCATCGAGGGCGGGCTCGCGGAGTGCGTGCTCGCCGTCGGCTTCGAGCAGATGCAGAAGGGCGCGCTCGCCGCGGGGTGGAACGACCGCACCAACCCGCTCGACAAGCACGTCGACGTGATGAACGCCGAGCAGGGCGTCAACGAGGCGCCCTTCGCCGCGCAGATGTTCGGCGGGGCGGGCCGCGAGTACCGGTGGAAGTACGGGACCAGGCGCGAGACCTTCGCGATGATCTCCGCCAAGGCGCGCAAGCACGCGTCGAAGAACCCCTTCGCGCTCTTCCGCGAGGTGTTGTCGGTGGAGCAGATCCTCGCCTCGGGCGAGGTGTTCGACCCGCTCACCCGCTTCCAATGCTGCCCGCCCACCTGCGGCGCGGCGGCGGCGATCCTCTGCAGCGACGACTTCGCCAAGCGCAAGGGGCTCAAGCCCGTGGTGAACATCGCCGGGCAGACGATGAAGACCGACTTCCCCTCGGCCTTCGAGGGTCACTCGATGACCAAGATGATCGGCTACGACATGGCGAAGGCCGCGGCCGACGAGCTGTACGAGAAGACCGGCACCGGACCGAAGGACGTGCAGGTCGTCGAGCTCCACGACTGCTTCACCGCCAACGAGCTGCTCACCTACGAGGCCCTTGGTTTATGCCCCGAGGGCGAGGCCGAGAAGTTCATCTGGGACGCCGACAACACCTACGGCGGCAAGTGGGTCACCAACCCCTCCGGCGGCCTGCTGTCGAAGGGCCACCCGCTCGGCGCCACCGGCCTCGCCCAATGCACCGAGTTGGTCTGGCAGCTCCGCGGCACCGCCGAGAAGCGCCAGGTCGAGGGCGCCAAGGTGGCGCTACAACACAACCTCGGCCTCGGCGGCGCCTGCGTCGTGACGATGTACCGCCGGGACTAGAGAGACCACGTGACAAACTCCTCGAACCGAAAGCTCCACGAGATCTCGCTGGTCGGTTACAAGTCGATCCGCGAGCTCCGGGGGCTCCGGTTAATTGAGGGCCTCAACGTACTCATCGGCGCCAACGGCTCCGGCAAGACAAACTTTATCCGATTCTTCGAGCTGCTCGGCCACATGATGGACCCGGGTAAGGGCCTGCAAAATTATGTAAGCGCTCGGGGTCGCGCGGACGCGTTTCTGTTTCGTGGCATGAAGGTGACGCCGGAGCTCACCGCCGAGCTTGTATTCGGCCGAAACGAGTACAAGTTCACTCTGGCATCTGCCGACGATCGCTCGATGTTCTTAAGGCATGAGTCTGCGCCCTTCAAGGGGCCCCTTTATGGACGCTCGACCAATAACTATGGTGGCGGCCACCTCGAAAGCAAGCTCGTGCATGGCGTGGGTACCAGGACCGAGCAGTGGGTCGTGAAGACGATCGGCGACTGGCGGGTCTATCATTTCCATGACACCACCCCGTCTGCCCCTGTCATGGGTCTGTGCAACACCGTCGACAACGATGTCCTGCACGGGAATGCCGCCAACTTGGCCGCGTTCCTGTGGCACATCTCGCTGACCCATCCGCACCACTACGCGCAGATCGAGGAGGCGCTCCGCCAAGTCGCACCGTTCTTCGGGTCCTTCGTCCTCAAGGAGGTCGCCCCCGGGCAAACGCAGTTACTATGGAAGGATCGATACTGCGAGCTGCTTTATTATCCGCATCAGCTCTCGGACGGGACCCTCCGCTTCATTTGTCTCGCGGCCCTACTACTTCAGCCGAATCCACCTGCCACCATCATCATCGACGAGCCCGAGCTCGGCCTGCACCCATTCGCCATCAAACTGCTCGCCAGCATGCTGCACGAGACCGCCCAGCGCACGCAGCTCATCGTCTCCACGCAATCTTCGCTGCTCCTCGACGAGCTGAGCGCCGATCAGGTCATCGTCGCCAATTCCCGTGACGGCGAGACCACCCTCGAGAGACTCGATCCCGAGCGCCTGCAGGAGTGGCTCAAGGAGTACACACTCGGGCAACTGTGGGAGAAAAACCAGCTCGGTGGCCTGCCGTGACCCCGTGGCGGCGCCTGTACGTCACCGTCGAGGGGCACACGGAGCGCAAATTCGCCGACGATAAGCTTCGACCACACCTCGCTCAATATGAGATCGCCGTCTACACGCGCGTGGTCTTGACCAATCGCAAGCTCGGCTATCGCGGCGGCGTGCTCGACTTCAAGACCTTTCTGGGCGACCTGCGGCGCCTGATGCTGGATCTCGCGGATCCCGAGGTTCGCTTCACGACAATGCTGGATCTCTACGCCTTGCC
>JBBRUE010000551.1:0-5251 GCA_038248085.1 Myxococcales bacterium
CATCGCCGCCACCGAGCTCGAAGCGAAGAACGCCTTCGTGAAGCTGGTGAAGGACAAGGGACACGCGCTCGAGTTCAAGGTCGCCGGCAAGCTCAAGGACCTCGACCTCGGCCAGTTCGCCCTCGAGACCCTCGCGCCCTACAAGAAGAAGATGGGCCCGGGCGCGCTCGACCTGCTCAAGGATCGCGTCGGCGGGAACTTCCGCCTGCTGCAGTCCGAGCTCACCAAGCTCGCGCTCTATTCCGACAGCGGGACGATCACCCAGAAGGACGTCGATCTCCTCGTCGGCCACGCGCGCGAGGACGAGTACTTCGAGCTGTCCGACTCGATCCAGAAGCGCAACTTCGACGCGGCCCTGAAGTACGTGCAGGACGCGACGAGCCAGAACATTCACGCGCTGCAGTTGCTGGGCAGCGTGGCGAGCATCGTGCGCACCATGCTCTCGAACTTCGAGCGCATGAACCGGCTCTCGGGCGGCAAGGCCCCGCGCAACTACAACGACTTTCAGGCCCGGCTGTGGCCGAAGATCGAAGCCGAGGCGAAGGCGAACAAGACCAAGGTCCCGCACCCGTATGCCTGCTTCATGGGCATGCAGGCCGCGGGCGGCTACGGGCGTCAGGAGCTGCTGCGTGGCCTCGTCGCCTGTGCCGAGGCCGATCTCGCTCTGAAACTCGGAGGAGATGAGCTCGTGCTCGAGCGCCTCCTCTGGACCCTGTGTGGCAAGGCGGCCGCGTGGGACTCGCAAATGCACCTCATCCGCCGAGAGCAGGAACGCTGAACCATGCCTTCGAAGACGCTCGTCACCTGTGCCCTGCCGTACGCCAATGGTCCGATCCACCTCGGCCACATGGTGGAGCACATTCAGACCGACATCTTCGTGCGCTACCTGCGCTCGAAGGGCGAGCACGTGGTGTTCCTCTGCGCCGATGACACCCACGGCACGGCGATCGAGATCAGCGCGGCGAAGCAGGGCGTCACCCCCGAGCAGTTCATCGCCGGCGTGTCGGTCGATCACCAGGCGGTGTTCCGCGATTTCCAGGTGAGCTTCGATCACTACTCGTCGACCAACTCCGAGGAAAACCGGCAGTACGCGGAGCTGATCTACAACCGCGCGAAGGACGCCGGCTTCATCGGCACCAGGGACGTCGAGCAGGCCTTCGACGAGACCGCCAACCGCTTCCTCGCCGACCGCTTCATCAAGGGCGAGTGCCCGAACTGCGGCGCGAAGGACCAGTACGGCGACGCCTGCGAGAAGTGCAACGCGACCTATGGCCCGAAGGAGCTGAAGAACCCGTACTCGGTGCTCAGCGGCAAGACGCCGGTGTGGAAGCGCAGCAAGCACCTCTTCTTCCAGTTGCCCAAGCGCGAGGCGTTCTTGAAGGCGCAGCTCGCCAAGCCCGGCTTCATGAACCAGGGGCTCGCCACGCAGCTGCAGCAGTTCTTCGAGAAGGGCCTCGCCGACTGGGACATCTCGCGCGACGGGCCGTACTTCGGCTTCGCGATCCCCGGCGAGACGGACAAGTTCTTCTACGTCTGGCTCGACGCGCCGATTGGCTACATCTCGACCGCCGAGCAGTGGGCGAAGCAGAGCGGCCAGGCGAAGAGCGCCCTCGACTTCTGGGCGAAGGACGCCGACGCGCGCATCGTGCACGTCATCGGGAAGGACATCGTCTACTTCCACTGCCTGTTCTGGCCGGCGGTGCTCGACGTCGCGCAGCTCAAGGTGCCCGACCAGGTGCACATTCACGGGCACCTCACGGTCAACGGCGAGAAGATGTCGAAGTCGCGCGGCACCTTCATCAACGCGCGCCCGTACCTCGACGTGCTCGACCCGAACTACCTGCGCTTTTACTACGCGTCGCTGCTCGGCCCCGGCCCGGAAGACCTCGACTTCAGCCTCACCGAGTTCCGCCAGCGGGTGAACGCCGAGCTGGTGAACAACCTCGGCAACCTCGCCAACCGCACGCTCTCGCTGCTCGCGAAGGGGAAGACCCTCGCCGCGCCCAACGAGGCGATCGGTGGGCAGCTGGTGCGCGACGCGCTGGCGAAGGTGAAGGGCATCGGCGCCGCGTTCGAGGGCTTCGATCACCGCGCGGCGATCAAGGCGATCCTCGAGATCGGCTACTCCGCGAACCAGTTCCTCGCGAAGGCCGAGCCGTGGAAGACGGTGAAGACCGACCCCGAGGGCGCGAAGTCGGTGCTCAGCGAGGCCGCGGAGATCGTCTACCTGCTCACCGCGCTCCTCGACCCGGTCGTGCCTCAGCTCGCGGACAAGCTCGCGGCCCAGTTGAACCGCAAGAAGCTGACGTTCGCGCAGCTCCAGACGGCGACCTACCCGTTGCTCGATCGCACCGAGCCCATCGGCGAGCCCTCGCCGATCATCAACCGCATCGAAGAGGCCGTCGTCGCGACCTTGATCGTCTCCCCGCCGGAGGGCGCGCCGGCTCCTCCGAAGAAGGAAGAGCCGAAGAAGCTCGAGCCCGCGGCTCCGCTGGCAGAGATCGAGTTCGGTGATTTCGTGAAGGTCTCGCTGCGCGCCGGCCGGGTGCTCGCGGCCGAGAAGGTCCCCAAGGCCGACAAGCTCCTGAAGTTGACCGTCGACCTGGGCGAGGGGACGCCGCGCACCATCGTCTCTGGCATCGCCGAGGCGTACACGGCGGAGCAGGTGATCGGGAAGAACGTGGTCGTGGTGGCGAACCTCAAGCCGCGGGCGCTCAAGGGCATCGAGTCGCGCGGGATGATCCTCACCGCGGGCGCCGGCGGGAAAGACCTCGTGCTGCTCGACGCGGGCGATGTGGCTCCCGGCGTCGAGGTGAAGTGATGCGGGCTGCGCATTCCCTGTGGCCTTCGGCCGACCTCGCCCCGCTGACGCAGGGAGCGGTGTGACGATGAGCGCCGATCTCCGCGCGAACCTCGACCTCGCGCTGCTCACCCTCGAGCGCGAGAAGAACGCCGCGGTCCGGGCTGAGGCCGCCGATTCGCTGTGCGAGCTCGCCTTCGATGCTCCGCCCGAACTCCGCCCGGACTTCGCGCCCGCCGTCGTCCGCCTCCTCGCCGATACCCAGGACGAGGTTCGCTGCGGTGGACTCGCCCTGGCCGCCGAGGTCCTCGCGCCCGTCGAGGCGAAGGAGATCCTCATCCGTCACCTCGGCGACCAGGTCGTCCGGGTGCGCGTCGAGGCCGCTGGGCGCCTCGCCGATCTCGCGCTCCCCGAGTCCCGGGGCGCCCTGGCCGCCGCCCTCCAGGACCCCTCGCTGAGCGTTCGTTTCGAAGCTGCGCGCGGCATGGTCGCGCTCGATCACTCCGCTGGAATGGACGTCCTCATCGAGGCCCTCGAGGACGCCGACCTCCGCTTCCGCGCCGCCGCGGCCCTCGCCCAGCTCGGGAAGAAGGAAGCGCTCCCGGCCCTCAAGCGCGTCTTCTCGGGTTGGTTCGTGCCGGCCTTCGACAAGACCCAGATCGCCGGGGCCCTCGCCGTGCTCGGTGATGCCGACGGCCTGGAACACCTCTTCAAGCGCGCCGGTCGCAAGTGGTCGATGGACCGCGCCATGGCCGTCGAGTTGCTCGGCGAAGTGAAGGCCCCCGGCGCCAAGACCCGTCTGCTGGAGATCCTCGCCGACCCCGACGACGCCGCCCGGGGCACCGCCGCCCGCTCTCTGGGCCGCCTGGGCGATCTCACCGCCGAGCCGCCGCTCACGGCGCTCCTCAGGGACACCACCGCCACCGACGATCTCCGCCTCGACGCGGCCGAGGGGCTGCTGTTGCTCGGCACCGACTCGGCGCGCCAGGTGGTGGGGGCGCTGACCCTCGCCGACCCCGCCGCCGTCGCTGAACTCACTGCGATGATTCGTGAATACGCGGCCCCGCTCCCATGAAGCTGATCGACGCCCACTGCCACCTCGAGACGAAGGACTTCCCGGTCACCGCCGAGGTCATCGCGCGCGCCCGCGCCGCAGGGGTGGTGCACGCCGTCGTCGTGGGGCTCCTGCAGAAGCCCGGTGACTTCGGCAACGCGCTCGCCGCGGCGCAGGCCCACCCCGACTTCCTCACGCCCACCATCGGCGTGCACCCCCACGACGCCGCCCAGGCGACGCAGGCCGACTGGGACGAGCTCGCCCGCCTCGCCGCGCTGCCCGAGGTGAAGGCGGTCGGCGAGACGGGCCTCGACTACTTCTACGATCACTCTCCGCGCGAGGCGCAGGCGCTCGGCTTCCGGCGGCAGTGCCAGCTGGCGAAGCAGGTGAAGAAGCCGATCGTGATCCACGTGCGCGACGCCCACGACGAGTGCGCGGGCATTCTCGAGAGCGAAGGCATGCGCGAGGGCATGATCCACTGCTTCACCGGTGACCTCGCCGCGGCGCGCCGCTACCTCGACCTCGGCTTCTTCCTCTCGATCTCCGGGGTGGTCACCTTCAAGAAGACCGAGCCGCTGCAGGAGGCGGTGAAGTTCGCCCCGCTCGATCGCCTGATGGTCGAGACCGACAGCCCGTACCTCTCGCCCATTCCCTACCGGGGCAAGTGGCCCAACGAGCCGATGCGGGTGGCGGAGACCGCGAAGAAGGTCGCCGCGCTCCATGGCCGCGACGCCGACGAGGTCGCGCTCCTCTGTGCGCGGAACACCGCGGCGCTCCTGGGCCTGAAGCTCGACCTCTGAGGCTCAGACCGCGAGCTGACGCGCGATGAGATCGAACTCGGTGTCGACGTTCGGCATCTCGGTCAGCAGCGACTCGGGATCGAACGCGAAGTCGGCCTGGGCCAGCGTGAGCAGGGGCTGAATGGCCGCCTCGCCCTTCTTCTCGAGGAACGTGGCGTAGACGATGCGGCCGCGCTCGAACTGGAGGTAGCCCTCCTGCGGCCCGTTGCGCACCACCAGCCGGCCCGACTTGCGCGAGGTGCCGAGCACCTTCGAGAGCTCTACCGGGGCGAGCTCGTCGAAGCTGCCGCGGACGATGTGCCCCAGCCCGCCGTGCTCGATGCGATCGAAGTAGGCCGTGCGCAGGGTGTCGGCCGCTTCGTCGGGCGAGAGGGGGAGCGGGATGAACCCGTTGACCCCCGCCTGCACCAGCCGTTCGCGGCTCGCGGGATCGGTCGGGTCGCCGAGCACCAGCAGGGGCAGGGAGGCGCTCTCGGGACGGGCCCGGACGAACTGCACCAGCGCCACGATGTCGGCCACGCCGTACCCGAGGCCCACGGCGATGGTGTCGGCCTCGTTGGCCAGCACCGCGTCGATCAGGCCGTCGAGCTTGATCAC
>JBBRUE010000552.1:0-5246 GCA_038248085.1 Myxococcales bacterium
GTCGTAAGTCCCTGAAACACAAAGGCCCTCTGGATTTCTCCAGAGGGCCTCTTTGTTTCCACTGTGGAGCCAAGCGGGATCGAACCGCTGACCTCCTGAATGCCATTCAGGCGCTCTCCCAGCTGAGCGATGCCCCCGTGCTGCGGCGCGGCGAATTATCTCTTTTTTGGTGCGCCTGCCACACCTTTCGACGCTGCCGACATTTTTTCCTGAAGACGTTTCGCGATCTCCGCCCCTTCGGCCAGGAGGTCGTTGATCGAGTTGTTCTGGTTGCGGATCTTCTGGGTCACACCTTCCAGCAACTTACGCACGGCCGTGAGGTTCTGGGGCAGCTGGAGCTTGCCCTTGCTGACCTCCGCCCACACCGCTTCCCCGAGGTCGCGGTAGGCCCGATCGAGGTCGCGGTCCATCATGTTGGAGCCGACCTTGGCCTGGGCCATCGAGGTCGCGTACTCGACCTGCGCGCGCAGCACCGAGAGCTGGGCCTGCGCCTCTTCCCAGGCGGCCTGGATCTGCTTGAGCGTCTCGTTCTGCTGGGGCGTCTGCGGGGGGAGTCTGTCAGGCACGCGGCGTAGCCTCCGAAGTGAGAGGCCCAAACGGTATCAGGACTTGATGAGCCGCGCGCCGAAGAAGCCACCGCCCGCGAGCCGGTGAGGCCAGACCCGGAGCTGCTCGTCGAGCCGGAAATCGGGGGCCCCGGCCAGGAAGCGCTCGACCACCCCTTCGTTCTCTTCGCGCAGCACCGAGCAAGTGCCGTAGACGAGCGTGCCACCCCGCCGCAGCTTCTTCGCGACGTCCTTCAAGATGCCCAGCTGGGTGACCGTGAGTTCGTCGATCTGCTTGGCGCTGAGCTTCCACTTCTGGTCGGGCTCGCGGCCCAGCGTGCCGGTGCCGCTGCAGGGGGCATCGACGAGCACCAGGTCGGCGAGGTCGATGCGCGGCGGGCTGGGAAAGCTGACGTGGCGCAGCTTGAGCTCCCCCACCCGGCTGCGGGCTTCCTTGAGGCGCTTCTCGCTGTGATCCCACGCGAAGACCTTGCCGGACGTCGTGACGGCGTCGGCGAGCACCAGCGTCTTGCCCCCGGCGCCAGCGCAGAAGTCGACCACCGTCTGCCCCGGCTGCGCCTTGCAGAAGGCGGCGAGGAGCTGGCTGCCGAGGTCCATCACCTGGAGCCGGCCCTCCTTCATCCACCGGGAATCGAAGATCGCCCGGCTCCCGTCGCTGACCTGGATCGCGTCGGGGAGCTCGGCGCAGGCCTCGACCTCCATGCCCTTGGCGGCGAGCTCCCGGACCAGCGCGTCGCGGGTGCCCAGCGGCCGGACCCGGAAGGTCAGGGTGGGCTCGCGGTTGAGCGCCTCGAGGATCGGCTCGAGCTCTCCTTGCGGCGCGATGGCGGCGATGCGCTCGGCCAGCCAGGTGGGGAACGAGTGCTTGTTGGCGGCGTGGTCGAGCGGGTCGGCGCCGAAGTCGAGCTCCACCTGGGGCTCGAGCGTGGTGCGGAGGATCTGGTCGGGGATGCCGCGGGGGCGGATGGGCCCGGGCAGCGCGACCTCGGCGAGGACCTTCTCGAGGCCCGCGTGGCAGATGTCGCGCCGCCACAAGGCATAGCGGAGGATCGCCTGGTCCTCCGGGAGACTCACCTTCGACATCGGGTAGCCGCGCGTGGTGGCGGCGAGGTTGATGCGGCGGAGGTGCCGCGACAGCTCGCGGGTGGCGAAGGCGACGAAGCGCCGTTCCTTGCCGCCGAGGTTGCCGCCCTCAGTGAGGGCCTCGCCGATGGCCTTGCGCATGGCGGTGCCCTTGATGACCGAGACGTGGGCGTTGAGGACGGCCGTCGCGGCCTTGCGCGTGGCGATGCCGACGACGTCCCCGGTCGAGGTGGGCGAGATGGTCACGGGCTTGGAATCAGTCACGGCGGCCGGGCCCTACGCCGAGGGGGCGCCCGACGCAACCGCTGGCCCGGCGGAATCCATCGGCTGAAGATGGGCGTGGAGGGACTGTTCGTTCTGGGGCGGCCCCGCGGCATGCGCAACCCCAGGAGGCGCTCCGAGGTGAACGGGCATCGTCCACCGCCGGCGATCGGCTATCACCACCGCATGTCTCTTCGTCGCATCGCCGTGTGCACCCTGCTGATCCTCGGCAGCGCGGGCCGCGCGTCGAGTGCCGACGTCAGCTCCGCGAGCCCTGACGCCCCGGCGGTCGAGGTCGCCTGGCGAGGTTCCCTGCGCGCCAAGGCGGGCATCCACCTCGCCTTGGTCGAGCCCAGGGAAGGCGCGCCGGGAGCCCTCTTCGAGGCGCCGGCGTTCATCGAACTGCACAACGCGGTGGGGAACGGCTCGGTGGTGCCCTGGGAGTACTGGCGGGCACGCATCGCCCTGGCGGGGGGCTACCGCTGGCGCCTGGGGGACTTTCGCGTCGACGCGCTCGCCCTGATCGAACACGAGAGCGATCACGCCACGGGCCCGAACGTGATCGCCGACTCCGTCGAGTTCGGCTTCGTGAACTTCAACGACGTGGCGCTGACGGCCCGCGTTCGACGGTTGGTGCGGCATCCCCAGTTCGTGCAACTCACCACGAGGCTCCACGTGCTGACGTGCACGGTCTCGACCGCGGTGTGTGGTGCGGGGTTCGGAGGTCGAGGGGACCGGTCCTTCGAGGCGAGCCTCGAGGGGAGCCAGGAGCTCACCCTCGACGCCGAAGCCCACTGGGCGCTCTTCGTCGCCGTCGCGGGCGACGCGATCGTGGCGACGCCGCTCATCAGGCCGGCGCGACGGCTCGCGCTGCGGCTCGGGGCGCTCTGGCGCAGAACGCACGACGTGCTCTCGTTGTCGCTCTACGGGCTGGCCGGGACCGACGTCGGCTACCTCCGGGGCCCCGACACGCTCCAGGGCGGGGTGCAGCTCGCGTGGTCCCTGTCGGACTCGAGTTGATCGACATCGTCACCGCGCCAGCCACAGCCTCGGCGCCAGCTCCGCGAAGTCCTGCCTCGAATCGAACGGGAAGCGCCCAGTCACCGGATCGGCGATCCCTTGCACCTGCGTCCGGTAGACGAAGAATCCCGCTGCGATTCGTGGAGCCGACGCGTCGTACTCGAGCACCGGGATGACGACCGCGGCGTCGAGAAGCCCCCGCTCGAGCTCCGCGTAGAGCGGGCCGCGCTTGCGGCGGTCGCGCTCGGTGAGCAGCCGCTGCCTCACGGGCTCGAGGTCCGGCTCGCGCATCCCGCTCTTCTGCGCGTCCCTCCACAGCTGCGGCAGACGCAATGACTCGGTCGCGATCAGGTTGCTCGAGTAGACGAAGAGTCCAGCATCGAAGTCGGTCCCTCCATCTCGGAACTTCGAGATCGACAGCGGCTCGCACCGGGCCCGCGCTCCGACCTGCCGGAGCTGCGTCTCGACGACGGAGCAGCCCTTCTTCCAGAGCGGTGAGTAGCCGAGGACCAGCTCAGGCAACGTCTTGCCCGCGAGCAACCGCCGCGCCTCGGCGGGGTCGTACCGCCAAGCCTTCACCGCCGCGTCGTACCCCAGCTCGCTCGCCTCCAGGAACCGGCCCCGGGGCTCCACCTTCCATGGAGCAAGCGCCGCCGCCAGCGCCGTCCGGTCGATCGCCAGCGCGAGCGCGCGCCGGACCGTGGGGTCCGCCATCGACTTCTGCGTCGCGTTGAACTCGAGCGCGAACAACGACCTGATGGACGGGTGCGCAGTCGCCACGGCGAGCCCCGGGGCTGCCCACCGGCCGGTGAGCCGGTAGCCCCCGCCCGGCACCTCCTCGAGGAACTGCTCCGCTGCCGACAGGTCGAGCACCGCGACGTCGAGTTCCCCCGCCCGCAGGCGTTCGAGCAGCCGCACCGGGTCCGCCTCGTGCTCCAACTCCAGGCGGTCGAGGAGCGGCGGGCGCCTCGCGCCGTCGAAGCGCACGAGCGTGTACCGGGTGCCGTCCTTCGAGGGCAGACTCCGGAACGGCCCCGCCCCGGGGAGCTGGTGCAGGTCCCCGGTGTCGTCGTCGCACCCCGCGAGTTCGGAGGGGACCAGCGGTACGTCGGCGAGCGTGCGCAGGGGGAGCGGCGACGGCGCCGTCAGCTCCACCACCACCGCCTCACCTTCCAGCGTGATCCCCTCGATGGCCTTCGCCCTCGCCGCACGCGCGGCCCCGAGCCCCTTCACCCTGAGCTCGTCGGTCGTGTCGGGGAGCAGCGCCAGGTTCAGCGAGTAGGCGACGTCCGCAGCGGTGGCCGGTCGGGCCTGCGCCAGGCCAGGAGCGTGCTCGTGGAGCAGCACGCCCGTTTGCAGGCGGAGCGTCAGCCTGAGCCCATCGGCGCTCTCGTCGACGGTCACCAGCGAGTCCGGGAGCGCGACGCCTTCGTTGTCGAGCTTGACCAGCGGCTCGGCGACCGCCCCGTGCACGAGCTGCGCGAGCGTGGCTGCCCGCGGGGTCAGCTGGAGAGGCCCCGGTGGTCGCATGCTTCCGATGCGCAGCACCCCGCCTGGCCGGGGACCCGCGACCGCAACGAGGCGAGCCGGAGCGCGGGAGGACCACACCACCGCCGCGAGACCTGCGAGCCCCAACGCGACCACTGACAGCACGGACACGCGAAGCAGCGGCCAGAGGGGGCGCGGCGCGGAGCTGCCAGCGAGAGGCGCCGCGGGCTCCGGAAGCTCGAGCGCCTCGGCGATCTCCCGCGCGGTCTGCGGCCGCTGGTCGGGAGACTTGGCGAGGCACTGGTGGATCAGCGCGTCGAGGTGCGGCGGGACTCCGGGGTAGTGGCCCGAGGGCGGGGGTTCGTCGCGACAGACCGCGATCAAAGCCTCCATCGGGGTGTGGCGGCTGAACAGCCGGGCACCGGTCGCCAGCTCCCAGAGGACGACCCCGAGTGAGAAGAGATCGGCGCGGTGGTCCACCGGCAGGCCCTGCGCCTGCTCGGGCGCCATGTACCCCGGCGTCCCCATCACGCTCCCTGCGATGGTGTGCACGTGCGGCACGGTGTCGGAGAGACCGCCGGGATCGGGCGTCGGCGTCAGGGGCCTCATCACCTTGGCGAGCCCGAAGTCGAGCAGCTTCACCCTGCCCTCGGGTGTGAGCGCCACGTTCTCGGGCTTGAGGTCGCGGTGGATGACACCGACGGCGTGGGCGCACGCGAGCCCCCGGGCGATCTGCGCGCCGATCGCCCGGACACGCTCCGCCGGCAGCGCCCCGGACCCGGCGACGGTCCGCAGGTTCGGCCCCGCCACGAGCTCCATCGCGATGAA
>JBBRUE010000553.1:0-5236 GCA_038248085.1 Myxococcales bacterium
AACGCCCCCAGTGAGACAAGCGCCGCCGCATGCTCGGGCTGTGGCTGGCACTCGCGATCTCCGCCTCGCCTGAAACGGCGGAGATCGAGCTGACCGCGGAGCGCACGCTCCACGACGGCCAGCGCGAGCTGACCACCGCCGAGGGCCAGGCGACGCTCGTCACCGAGGACGCCGCGGTCAACGCCGATCGCATCGTCTACGACAAGTTGCGCAACGTCGCGACCGCTACGGGGAACGTCGTCGCCCGCCTGACGAAGGGCGGGAAGATCGCGGTGGTGGCCGACCTGATGACGCTGAAGTTCGACGACGCCCACGAGGTGCGGGAGGTCTTCCTCTTCGACGGCCAGGCGATCTCGAAGAAAGACGTGAAGCTCGAGGTCTTCCTGGCCGCCGACACCGCGGAAAAGGTCGAGCGCGCGGGCACCACCCAGGCGCTGCTCCAGGGCAACCACCTCGTCCGCGACGGCTCGAAGTGGACGGTCGAAGAGCTCGACCTCGTGCCCTGCGAGTGCGACTTCAAGAACCCCTCGTGGTCGATCACCTCGACGACCGCGACCGTCGACACCGAGGCCGAGCGGGTGGCGATCACCAACCCTGTCATCCGCATCAAGCACGTGCCCGTGTTGTGGCTGCCGTGGCTGTCGCTGCCGTTGACCGAGCGCGCGAGCGGCCTGCTGTTTCCGCGACCTTCGTTCTGGGGGCAGAACGGGTTCAGCCTCGAGCAGCCGGTCTTCGTCACCCTCGGGCGCAGCGCCGACCTCACGCTGACCCCCGGCTTCTTCACTGGCGCCACCGCGCGGGATCCCAGGACGGGCGCGATCGTCGGCAACGGGGTCGCCGGCCCCAAGTTGGGCACCGAGTTCCGCTACGTGGCCTCGACGCGCGCGACCGGCCGCATCGTGCTCGGGCTGCTCTACGACTTCCGCACGCGGCGCGACGTGGAGAACCCCGCGCTTCGCGAGGCCGGCAGTGTGCGCGGCTGGCGCGGCGAGTTGGCCTGGCAGCACACCCAGGACTTCGATCACGGCTTCGGGGCGCGGGTCGACTTCAACGGCCACTCCGACGGCGACTACAACCGCGATCTCACCGTCGACGTGATCGCCAGCAGCGCGACGTACCTGCGCAGCTCCGCGACGGCCTTCCACCGGGGCGCCGATCACTACGTCAGCCTCGACGTCGGGCTCCGCCAGGACATCCAGTGGGGCTACGACTGGATGGGCAACGGCACGCTGCTCGACGCCCAGACGCCCAGCCGCAGAACCGTCGGCCAGTTCGGCCCGGGCACGCTGCAGCGCCTTCCGGTGGTCACCTTCGGGTGGACGCCCACCAGCACCCTGGGTCCGGTGCGGTTCTCCCTCGAGGCAGAGGCCTCTCGCCTCGCGCCGCTCTTCTCGGACACCGGCGACGAGGGCAGCGGCGCGAACGAGGGGGCGATCGAGCGGACCCCGTTCAAGGTGGCCGTCGATCGGCTCTTCAGCCCCTCGGCCAGCACGGTGTTCGGGCGCAACGGCATCGGCAACCGCCTCTGGAACCCGGGCGAGCGGGAGGCCCGCGACCGGTTGATGATCATGCCGCGGCTGTCGATCTCCGGGCAGCCGCTGGGTCTGTTCTCGGCGAGCCTGTCGGCGGCGTGGCGGCAGTTTGGCTGGGCTGGCGAGGCGAGCGGCCGGACCTGGAGTCGCGGCTACTTGTTGCTCGGCGGGCTCATCGAGACCGAGGTGTCACGCTCGTTCGCGGGCGGTTCGCTGCGTCACGTGATCCAGCCACGGGCCGAGCTCCGCGCGGTGTCCCTCGGGCTCCAGGGCTCGTCGGGTTCCGATCGCGCGCCGAAGACGACGGCCCCGGTCGCCTACGATCAACTCGACTTCGCCGTTCCCGACGTCACCCCTCGCTTCCAGGGCGTGCTCGAACTGCGGCAGCGCCTGATGGGGGCGGGCGGGGTGGAGCACCTGCGCCTCGAGCTCGGGCAGGGCTTCGAACTCTCGGGGCCAGACTACGCCCACCTCACGCCGACGCTCGGGGAGGCGTTTGGCCGGCTCACCGTGCGGGTCGGTTGGGTCTCCGCCCAGGGCCTGCTTCGCGTCGATCCGATCGGCTTGCTGCGGCCGTTGCCGACCCTGCCGGGCGTCGCCGCGGTCGATCCTCCGCTGTGGAACGACGCCACCGGTCCCCGCGTGCGCGAGCAGCTGGGCACGTTCGGTGCGCTCACCAGTCGCGTGGGTGGGCGGCTCGACCTCGACGATGGTCGCGGCCACGGTGCGTACGCCGCCTACGAGAACCTCTTGATGGAGGGCACCGCGCGTTCGCGCCAGCCGATCGATCTGTTGTTCCTGATCGACCGCGGGTTCACCTCCACCACCCGCGTACAGCAACTGGTGTTCGGCGCGCGGTGGGACTTCGGACCAGTCGGCGTGCGCTACGACGCCCTGGTGATGGAGCAGCGGCCCGCCGGGAGCGTGGCGCCGGTGCTGACCTTCACCCAGCAGACCCTCGGCATCGGGTTCACGCCGGCGTGCGACTGCTGGCGGGTCGACCTGACCGCCAACCAGAGCGTGTACCCCGTACCGGTCTTTCCCAACCTCGGCTTCAGCGTGTCGGTGTCGCGTTTTGGCTCGATCGGCGTGCGGTAACCGTCCGAGTTCCCTTGACGATCCGGCACCGGGCTTCGACAATGACGACCGGTTTTCCCTCGATGACCAGGGAGTTGAAGCGAATGCGCATGCGCCTGTCTGTGGTGCTGGCTGTGGGTGTGGTGTCGGGGTTGTTCTCGGCGTGCGGGAGCACCAGCCCGTCGGTCATGGAGTTCGTCGAGATCTCCCCGGCGCAGCCGAGGATCGGCGACGTGGTGACGGTGCGTTTCCGTCTGCTCGACGTGCGCGGCGTGCCGCAAGCCGGGAGCACGGTCGACTTCAAGCTCAGCTCGGCCAACACCGGGGTGACCTTGAGCCCCACCTCGGCGACCTCGATCCGCGGGAGCGGCTATGCCGAGACCCAGATCGTCGCCAACTCGCGGGTCAACTCGGTGATCGTCATCGCCACCGCGGGGGACAAGCAGGTCTTCTCGCCGCCCATCACCTTCGCCGGCACCGTGCCCAGCGGCCGCCAGCTCACCTTCCAGTGCGGTCCCATCGCCGCCCAGGGCTCCGGCGGCCGTCACGCGATCGGCGCTTTCGACGAGACCCGCCATCTCATCGCCGGCTCCGCCATCGACTGCACCGCGCACGTCGCCGACCGCAACGGCGACGGCGTGACCGGCGCGTTGGTCTCCTTCATGACCGAGGCGGGCGCCATCGGCCCCTCCGAGATCTCGCTGGCGAACCTCGTGGGCGACGCGACGGTGCTCTACAAGACCTCGCTGCCGCTGCCCCTCGACGTCGACCCCGACACCTTCACCTGGTTGCCGCCGGGCTCCGACCCCAGCGATCCGCTCCACACCGGCGAGTACCTCGCTCCCCTGTGGATGCACCCCTTCAAGTGGGTCGAAGACCCGTTGACCCTGGCGCTCACCAACAGCACTACCTACACGTTGCGTGAGCCCCGCCGACCCGACCCGATCCGCCTCAAGGCGGACGGCAGCGGGCGCTACCTCAACAACCCGCGCGACAACCTCGTCAGCATGGTGGCCGTCACCTCCGGTGAAGAAGGCTTCACCGACACCAACAACAACGGGCAATACGACATGGGCGAAGACTACGACGATCTCACCGAGCCCTTCGTGGACTCCAACGACAACGGCACGTGGGACTCGAACGAGCGCTTCATCGACGTCAACGGCAACCGCGAGTGGAACGGCAAGAACGGCAAGTGGGACGCGAACACCCTCATCTGGCGCCAGGAGCGCCTGCTGTGGACGGGCGCGCCGACCTATGAAGACACGCTCAAGAATGTGCCCGGCGTCGTGGGCCACAAGCAGGTCTTCGCTGCCGCAACACCGTCCTCCATGTTGTCGCTCCTGTGTCCGGGCACGGGCACCTGCGCCGCGGCCGGGCCCCCGGTACCGGTGGTCGCCTTTCTCGCTGACCCCTGGTTCAACTCGTTGGCGCAGAACGGCGATTCCGACTCGTGTGAGGTGGAGACCCAGGAAAAGTCGCCGGTCAAGGTGACCACCTCGGGCTCGACCGCGGGCGGCTTCGCGTTCACCTATCCCGCCGGGCACCTGCTCTCGTTCCTGGTCAAGGACGCCCGCGACCCGCTGGCGGGTCCCCTCGAACAGGCGCCGCTCCGCCGCCCGGGCATCGCCTTCGTGGTGAGCATCGTGTGCTCGTACACCTCGGCGCCCAAGGATAACTACATCCTCAAGATCAACGCGGGCACGATCAGCGGCACCATCGAGTAATGGTCGTCGCTTGCCCCGCGGCGTGATTCGGCTAGGGTCCCCGCACTGATTCTGGAATCAACTTTCCAGGCCCGTGCGCGGGAGCGACCGTCGTGGTGGAGAAGGCGTCGAAAAAGCCCCAGTCGAGAGCCGATCGGGAAGCCGACCGCCGCCGGGTGATCCTCCGGGCCGCGGTCGAGGTCTTCTCACGCAAGGGCTACCACGGCTGCCGCATCCAGGACGTCGCGAAGGAAGCCGGGGTCGCTTACGGCCTCGTGTACCACTACTTCAAGAACAAGGACGAGCTGCTCGAGTCGGTCTTCGCCAGCGGGTGGCAGGGCTTCCTGGGCCGCGTCTCGGCGGAGATCGCCCGCGATCAGCACGTGGCGGCGCGCGTTCGTGGCGTGGTGCACGTCGCCTTCGAGGCGTACCGGCGTGACCCGCGCGCAGTGAAGGTGTTGATCCTCGAGGTGGGCCGCAGCCCGGCGGGTGGGGCGGTCAACCGGGGCGGCGCCTTCTCCGCGGTGATCGTCGCTGCCTCCGAGATGTTCGCCGAGGCCCAGCGACGCGAGGAGCTGCCCGCGCACCTCGAGCCCACGCTGTGCGCCACCATGCTCTTCGGCTGCATCGAGATGGGGCTCACCAGCTTCGTGATGGGGCTCCTCGACAAGAAGGACGAAGCCGCCATCGATCGGGCGCGCGACCAGGTGGCCGAGACGTTCTTGCACGGCGTCACCGGGGCGCGACCCGTCGAGGCGGTGGCGCCCCCGCGGACGGCCGAGATCCCGCGGGCCCGCCAGTCGCGGCCCACCAACTGAAGCAAGGAGACACCGCCATGGACGCAGAGGTCCGCTACGAGGTTGACGGCGGCATCGCGCAGCTCACCATCGACCGGGAGGCGGCGCGCAACGCGCTCTCGCC
>JBBRUE010000554.1:0-5228 GCA_038248085.1 Myxococcales bacterium
CCTCGTCGCCTCCTGCACGGGGCCTCCCGCGCGGCCGCGGCCCCTTCTGTCGCGCCGTGCGGCGCCGCCCCCGCCGCCCCCCCAGCCGGGAGTGCACCTCCGCGCAGCCAGAGCTGAACCGAGCCCCCATCGTCATCGCTGAGCGCCCGAGTCACGGTGCGTGGCGTGCCGCGCGGCCGAAGGAGAGGACACCGCTGATCCGCCGTCGTGAGCCCTGCGCGCTCGAGGCGTTGTGCTTCTCATTCCGCGACCGCAGCAGGGCGCCTGCCGAGCACCCGCACGACGCGACACAATCCCTGCGGTGGGTCGCCACCGCCTGGCGTCGATCGGTCTTGAGGCCGCCTGAGGTGCGTCGTTCAGCCGCGACGTTCCAGCGCGGGCGCAGCGGCCAACGCCAGCGTGAAGCACGCGCCGTCGCCGGTCCCGTCGCTGGGTCACGCTGATGGTCTCGAGCTCGTCGTGGTCGTCGCGCACGAGCCTCTTCAGGCCGAGCCCGCTCTGGCAGATGCGGAGAGCCGCAGGGGCTGTCCCTGTTGCTGCTCGAGCCGCCGCGCGCGCGCCATCAGCTGGCGCACCGGTACCCGAGGCCCGGGCCGACGACGATGGGCGATGACGAGCCCTCCAGAAGAAGCTCCGCACGCTGCAGCAGACGCGCCTATGGCCCGAGCGACGCCGAGCCCGCCCACGGCGCGGTGAGGATGGTCGCGTGCGTCACCCCGGGGAGCTCGCTCAGCGTCGCTCGGGCCCCGAGCCGCCGCGCCATCGAGCGCGCCTGGGAGATGGGCAGCGTCGTGTCGTCGAGCCCGTGGAAGATCCGCACCGGACAGCGCACGTCCTCCAGCTCGTCGCCGACCTCGTACACGTCGCCGCGAAGGAGCCGTGCCCAGGGCACCGCAGGGAGCATCACCAGCGCCTCGGCCCCGGCGAGCAGGGTGAGCGCGCGCGGCGGCGTCCCCCGGCGACTGAGCGCGGCCGCCAGGTGAACCGCCTGGGGCGCGCCGAACGAGAAGGCCATCAGCTCCACTTGCGCCGCGGGGACTGAGAGTGCGTCGAAGACCTTCAGGGCGTCGGCGCGCAGGGCCCCGGGCGAGGGTTCGCCGCCGGAACCATCGAAGCCGCGGCACGCGACGGTCGCGAGCCCCAGGTCGTTCGTGCTCGAGAGGCGCCGCAGGAACGCGCCGCCGCTGGCGAGCTGCGCAGCGTCGTTCCCGTGGAAGAAGAGGATCCACCGCGCGTCGGCGGCGCCCGGCACCCGCTTGATGCCACGCAGCGTAACCCCGGGCTCGACCTCCACGTTCCACGCCGAGAAGCCGCGCAGCGTCGACACGTCGGTCGGCGTCACGGCCGTCGCGTAGGGGAAGCGGAGCCCAGGACCGGAGAATCGCCAGGTGAGGGCCGTCGCGCCCAGCACCAGCACCAGCGCCGCGATCCCCGCCTTCTTCACGAGCGCGGCCCCGAAGAACGTCGCACCCAACGCGCGTCGCCCTCATCCGTGGAGCGTGAGCGCTGAAGACCGCCGCACGACGAGCCGCTGCGGCTCGACCCCTCACGCCGAGCCCCGCTGGGCAAGGGAGACCGGGCGGGTGTCGCGTGCTTCACGAGCGCGTCTGCGTGGCTCCGTCGCAGGGGGCGTGTCAGCCCCTCACCCCGGCCCGCTCCCCCCGACGGGGGCGAGGGAGACGCGTGCTTCACGAGCGTCTCTGCGTTGCTCGGTCGCCGCAGGAGCGCGCGGGGCGGCTTCACGGGAGCGTTTCGGTGGGCCGCGCCGGCGTGCCCGACACGCGGGTGTTCGGCGCGACGTCTTTGTTCACCAGCGAGCCGGGCATCACGATCGCGCCTTCACCGATGGTGACGCCCGGCAACACGATGCACCGCGGCCCCAGCCAGGCCCCGGTCTTCACCGTCACCGGGGCGCGCGTGACCGTGCCCGCCCGGTGCGTCGGCGGCCCGAGCTCGTGCGTGCTGGTGAGGATCATCACCTGGTGGCCGACCGTCACCCGGTCTTCGAGGGTGATGGTCTCCTCGAGGTCGAAGGTGCAGCCCACCTCGATGACGCAGTCCCGCCCCACCACCAGACGCGCGGCGAGCTCGCTCCCACCGGTGATGCGTGGCTGGCCGTACACCTTCGTGCCCGCGCCGACCCGGAAGCCGACCTGCTCGAGCAGACGCCCGCGCAGCCCGCTCGCCACCTGCGGCGGCAACAGCCGGCCCAGCACGTTGGCCACCGCGAGCTTCGGGTGCAGCGCGTGGAACTCTTCGTCGACCAGCTGTTGCACCCGCGAGAACCAGGAACTCATGGCGAGGCCTTCCTCTGCTTCTTGAAGCGCGCGCTGAACTGCCGCTCGTCGGTCACCTCGATGCGCACGGGGACCTTGTACGGCGCCAGGCGCTCTCTGCAGAACGCGCGCAGGCGTCTCTTGAACGCGTCGAAGGGCTCGGGCTCGACGAGGTTGACCCGCGCGGCGACGAACTGGCCGGTCAGCGGGCTCTTCTCGCCGTACACCGCCGCGTCCGCCACGTTGGGCAACTGGAGCAACACCGCCTCGACCTCCGCCGGGTACACCTTCTGCCCGCCCACGTTGATGAGGTCCGACACCCGCCCGAGGATGCGCAGCCAGGGCCCGTCGACGTCCACCGCGTCCTGGGTGTTGAGCCAGCCGTCGGCGTCGAAGAGGTCGGGCGCGTTGAGGTAGCCGAGCATCGCCGCCGGCGTGCGCACCCACAGCACGCCCTCGCGCACCTGGGTCTCGAAGCCGTCGTGGCTGAACGAGAGCCACAGCGAGCCGTCGGGCTTCGACTTCGAGCGCAGCACCCCGAGCTCCGAGAGGCCGTAGGTCTGCACCAGCTTCGCGCGGGGGAAGATCTCCGCCAGGCGCGCGAGCGTCGGCTCCGGCATCGGCTCGGTGCCGTAGGCGATGACCTGGAGCGAGCCGAGGTCGTGCCGCTCCCACGCACCGGAGAGCAACAGCACGTTGAGGAAGGTCGGCGAGGTCGGCAGCGTGTGCACCCGGTGCTGCGCGATGAGCGCGCACACCACCTCGGGATCCCGGCTGGGCGTGGTGACCACCGTGCCGCCGTTGGCGAGGGTGTTCATCAGCGTGTCGAGGCCACCGATGTGATCGAACAACAGGAACGTGAGGACACACTTCTTCTGCCGCGGCGCCCGGAACTTCTCGAGCAGCGTCTCGAGGTCGTGCAGCACGGCCCGCGCCGCGCCCGACGAGCCCGACGAGAAGATGACCAGCCCGGCGTGACCGCGCGCCTGGAGCTTCTTCATCAGCGCGTGGGTGACCGGCCGCGGGTGGCGCTCGAAGGTCACCGCGTCGCGTTCGTCGATGACGAAGGTGGCCTGCGCCTCGGCGATGCGCTCGAACGCCTCGCGGTGCACGTGCTCGCCCGGCGTCACCGGCACGGCGATCGCCCGGCGCTCGAGCAGGGCGAGCAGCAGCGCCACCGACTTCGGCGAGAACGTGGCCTCGAGCGCCACCACGCTGCCCGGCCCGAGGCCATGGCGGTCGAGCTCCCCCAGCCACCAGCGCACCCCCTCGAGCAGCTGCGCGTACGTCGAGGTCGTGCCGGCCCACACCAGCGCGGGCTCCGCCGGCCACTGGGCCATGCGCTCGAGGAGCCAGCTCGTCACGTGATGCCGCCGAGGTACAGCACCTGGCCGGTGATGTTGTCGCTGCCGGGCGCGATGAAGAAGTCGCACACGTTGGTGCAGTCGTCGTAGGTGCCCAGCCGCTTGATGGCGAGGCCCTGCACCACGGCGTCGATCTTCCCCTGCGGAACGCCGCGGATCATGTCGGTCATGATCGGCGTGGCGCCGAACGAGTTGCAGGTGATGCCCCACTGGCCGAGCTCGAAGGCGAGAATGCGGGTCAGCGTCACCACCGCGCTCTTCGACGCTGCGTAGATCGCCTCGCCGGCCAGGGCGATGGGCGCGACGATGGTGGTGAAGTTGATGATGCGCCCGTGCTTGCGCCGCATCATCACCTTCGCGGCGTCGCGGCAGACCAGCATGGTGCCGGTGACGTTCACCTCGAACATGCGGTTGGCCGTCTTCGCCGGGGTGAGCAACACGTGGTTCATGGTGGCGATGGCCGCGTTGTTGATCACCACGTCGATGCGCCCGTGCCGCTTCGAGACCCCGCTGATCCACTGCTTGACCGAGCGCTCGTCGGCCACGTCGACGTTGGCGTGGGTGTAGTGCTCTGCCTCCCAGCCGGCGTCGCCGCGCGAGCATCCCTCCACGAGGAAGCCGCGCTTCGCGTACGCCTCGGCGAGGTGCCGGCCGATGCCCTTGCGGGTGCCGGTGATCAGCATCACCCGTGGCTCAACCATGGGCGGCGTCCTCCTTGATGGTCTCGAGCACGTGGTCGGCCAGCACCCCGACGGTCCGGAAGGGGCTGTTCTTCGCCGACATCGCCTTGTCGCTGGCGAGCGTCACGCTGACGTCGTGCTTCTGCTCGAGGCCCTGCTCGACCTCGACGATCAACGAGACGACGCCCAGGGAATCGAGCACCGCGTCTTTGCCGACGATGACGGTGTCCTCGGTGAGGGCGGCCGTCGCGGTGATGCCCGACTGGGCGAGGACCTCCACCAGGGCGACGTAGATGACTTCGAGTGCTGCGCTTCGTTCGACCACGGGTGACTCCGTTCAGGTGTTCGTTCGCCACTTCGCCAGGGAGATCTTCTGCGCGCCCATCACCAGGGTGTTGGGAGGCACGTCCTTGTCCACCACCACCGAGGCGCCGATGACCGCGCCTGCGCCGATGGTGACGCCGGGCATCACCGTGGCGCGTGCTCCCAGCCAGGCGCCGCGGTGCACACGAATGGGGGCGCACTTCGGTCGTGCCGCGCGCTGCGACGCCGCGCCCTGTTCCCAGGTGCGGGTGAGGAACATCACGTCGTGGCCGACCGAGACGTCGTCGTCGATGAAGAGCTCGTCTTCGAGGTCGAAGAAGCCGCCGGCGTTGAAGCCGCAGCGCTCGCCGATGTGCAGCCGGGCGAGGCCGTCGCGCGAACCGACGATGGTGGGGAAGTCCCAGAAGACCGAGGTCGTGCCGAGGTCGAGGCCTGCCGCGCGTAGCGCCCGCGACCGCAGCCGGCTGGCGACGAACGGCGGCAACCGACCCACCACGAGCTCCGCTGCGCGGAAGAGCAGGTGCCACTCGCCCGGGTCTTCTCTGGGTGGGTGCCTCGGGTGGGTCACAGGAAGTGACGAGATA
>JBBRUE010000555.1:0-5220 GCA_038248085.1 Myxococcales bacterium
CCTGCGCCTCGGTCTGCATCGTCGCGGCCCGCCGGAAGACGCGCGGCCGGACCTGCTCCCACGCTTTGCTCTTCACCAGTCGCGACAGCTTCGTTCGGCTGAGGCCCGCCAAGATGGCCTGCGCGTGCGTCATCAGCCCGTGCTGGCTCGCGGCAAGCGCTGCCAACTCTGAGAACGAGGAGGACATGGCTCACGACACCACGCTTTGTTTCGGATTTCTTCATAAACTTGTCATGCCATGAATCGCACGTCCCGAGATCGACATCGACCTGTGTTTATGAAGACCTCCGCAACGACCGCGACCTGACGCGGAAGCTCAGCACTCGTACCGCAGCACCGCTCCCGCCTGGCCGATGAGGAACTCACGGCGCCCGTCCGGCAGGCGGCGGCCGCGCACCCGCTCGAGAAACGAGCGCCCACAACATGCCATCCCAGTGAAAGGCGAGGCCGTCGCTCTGAGAGGCGTGCTCGCCGAGGCACTGCAGCATTTGCGCGGGCAGGTCGGGGCGAGAATTCCCAGTCGATCAACCGGGGGCCTCTCTTGGGCGCCAGGCGCGACGCCTTACAATGGCCCCAGAGCGCGTGCCCCCGGCGCGCTGAAAGGTTCACCATTCATCGCCCTGGCCTCGTCGTCATCGTCCTCGTCGGTGCAGTCCTCGCCGGCTGTCGTACCGAGTGTCGCAGCGTCAACGCGGGCCTCATCCCCGCGACGAGGGAAGATCCGCCGCTCGTCTGCCCGGTGCTCATTCCCCCCGACACCCTCGCTCCTGAGCGCGCGGCGTGCACGTTCGGCGCGGGCGCGAAGGCCGAAGACACCCTTGGCATCTCGCCGGAGCTCGCCCGCGACATCCCCATCCGCCACGTCATCGTGGTGATGCGCGAGAACCGGTCGTTCGATCACCTCTTCTCCAAGCTCCACGAACAGGGACAGCCGGAGGTCGAGCCGGTGCCCGCGTCGTTCTCCAACCGCGCGCCCTCGGGAAAGACGGTGGTCCCCTTCCGCTCGAAGACCACCTGCATCCCGACCAACGCCGATCACCAGTGGGCCGGCATGCACCACGGCGTCAACGGCGGCGCGATGGACGGCTTCGTGCGCAACGCCGCCAACAGCACCTTCACCGATGGGCACTTCGCGATGGCGCAGTACGAGCAGGAAGACCTGCCCTTCCTCACGTGGATGGCGAGCACCTGGGCGCTGAACGATCGCCACTTCGCCTCGGCGCGCTCGGGCACCTTTCCCAACCGCAACTTCCTGATGCTGGGTACCAACGACGGCGTGCGCCAGACGGACCTGGGCGCCCACCCCAGGAAGACGACCCCCACCCTCTTCCAGGCGCTCGAGAAGGCCGGCCTGACCTGGGCCGCCTACAGCGACGGGGAGCTGCTCAGCGGTGCGCTCGACTGGAACCACGATCAGCCCAACTGCTTCTGCGAGAACGACTTCTTCGCCCAGCTCGACGGCGGCCAGCTGCCCAACGTGGTCTTCATCGACGCCAGCCCGATGGCCGACGACGACCACCCGCCCGCCGACGTACAGAGGGGCGAGGCCTGGGTACGCGCGCTCTACGACCGCGTGGTGCACAGCCCGCAGTGGCCGCGCACCGCGATGATCTGGTTCTACGACGAGGGCGGTGGCTTCGCCGACCACGTGCCGCCGCCGAACGAGGCCTGCGTCGCGCGACCCGGCACCGTCGACGACGCGTACTTCGAGCTCGGGGTGCGCGTGCCGCTGGTGGTCATCTCGCCCTACGCGAAGCCGCACAGCGTCTCGCACGTCGTGCAGGAGCACACCGCGGTGACCCGCTTCATCGAGACCGTCTTCGGCCTGCCCGCCCTCACCGCCCGCGACGCCAACAGCCCGGGCCTCCTCGACATGTTCGATTTCTCCTGCACCCCGCCGATGCTGAACCCTCCGGAGCCGCCACAGGCAGGAACGGGCGGCTGCAAGTAGCTGCAAACAGGGCTCTTTTTAGGTCACAATCAGTCTGTCTTATTTTGGTTTTACATCAAATAAGCCCCGCTGCTCGCCAGAAGCCTGATTCCGAACCGTTGCCGGCCGCACCCGCCTCCATCTGCCGGAGTGGCCATGAACCTCTTTTCCCGACGCCGATTTCTTCGCATCTCCGCAGGCACCCTGGCCGCTGCAGGCCTCGCGCCCCCGACGCTGGGACTGGGAGGCCGCGCCGCTGCCGCGCGCTACTCGCCCGAGCACGGGGAGCTGCGCACGGTGCCCACCTTCTGTGACGTCTGCTTCTGGAAGTGCGGCGCGGTCGCCACGGTGCGCGACGGGAAGATCTGGAAGATCGAAGGCAACCCGCGCGATCCGCTCAGCCAGGGCCGCCTCTGTCCGCGCGGCACCGGCGGCATCGGGGCCCACTTCGATCCCGATCGGCTCCGCCAGCCGCTGCTGCGCGCGAAGGTGCGCGGCGAAGAGCAGTGGAACGTCGTCTCGTGGGACGAGGCGCTCGGCTTCACCGCCGAGAAGATGCAGAAGATGAAGGCCGAGTACGGGCCGGAGTCGATGGCGATGCTCAGCCACGGCCTCGGCGGCAACTTCCTCAAGCACACCCTCAAGGCGTACGGCGCGGTGAACTTCGCGGCGCCGTCCTTCGCGCAGTGCCGCGGGCCGCGCGACGTCGGCTTTCGCCTCACCTACGGCGACGACCCGGGCTCACCGGAGCGCACCGACATCGCCAACGCGAAGTGCCTGGTGCTGATCGGCTCGCACCTCGGCGAGAACATGCACAACACCCAGGTGCAGGAGTTCGCGCACGCGGTGGCCAACGGCTGCACGGTCATCGCGGTCGACCCGCGCTTCTCGGTCGCGGCGAGCAAGGCGAAGCACTACCTGCCGATCAAGCCGGGCACCGACCTCGCGCTGCTCCTGGCGTGGATGAACGTGCTGGTGACGGAGAAGCTGTACGACGTCGAGTACGTCACCCAGCACGGCTTCGGCTTCGAGCAGTTCGCCGCCTACCTCGAGCCCTTCACCCCGGAGTGGGCGTACCCGGAGACCGGCCTCGCCCCGGAGCTCATTCGCGAGACGGCGCGCGAGATGGGGCGGCACCGCCCCGCGACGCTGGTGCACCCCGGCCGCCACTCGACGTGGAACGGCGACGACACCCAGCGCTCGCGGGCCATCGCGCTGCTCAACGCGCTGCTCGGCTCGTGGGGCCGCAAGGGCGGCTTCTACATCCCCTCCTCGATGGAGCTGCCGGGCTACCCGTACCCCGCCTACCCCGTGTCGGCGAAGGGCAAGGTCGACAACCCGGGGAAGAAGTTCCCCTTCGCGCACGAGGCGATCAGCACCGGCATCCGCGAGGCGACCATCACCGGCAAGCCGTACCCCATCAAGGGCTGGCTCACCTACGCGGTGAACCTGCTGTACGCGCTCCCCAACGAGGCAGAGACGATCAAGGCCATCGAGCAGCTCGACCTGCTCGCGGTGGTCGACGTCATCCCCAGCGAGACCGCGGGCTGGGCCGACGTGGTGCTGCCCGAGGCGACCTACCTCGAGCGCTACGACGACCTGAACGTCGAGCTGTTCCGCGAGCCGTTCATCGCCATTCGCCAGCCGGTGGTGCCGCCGCCCGATGATCAGAAACCCAACTGGTGGATCGCCCGGGCCCTCGCGGTGAAGCTCGGCGTCGAGCAGTACTACCCGTGGAAGGACATCGAGGAGTACCTCGCGTTCCGGCTCCAGAAGGGCGGGTACTCGTTCGAGGAACTGAAGAAGACCGGCATCATTCTCGGGGCGAAGCAGCCGCGGTACTTCGAGGAAGGCGTCGAGCCGGTGTTCGAGACGCCGTCGAAGAAGATCGAGTTCTACTCCTCGCAGCTGCAGGCGAAGGGCTTCGACCCGATCCCCAAATACGTGCCGCCCGACCCGGTGCCGCGGGGCACCTACCGCCTGCTCACCGGCCGCGCGCCGACGCACTCGTTCAGCCGCACCCAGACCAACCCGCTGCTGCACGACGTGATGTCGGAGAACGAAGTGTGGCTCAACGCGAAGGAGGCGAAGCGCCTGGGGGTGAAGAGCGGTGAGTACGTGCGCCTCACCAACCAGGACGGCATCACCAGCGAGCGCATCAAGGTGAAGGCCACCGAGCGCATTCGCCCCGACTGCGTGTTCATGGTGCACGGCTTCGGGCACACCTCGAAGGGCCTCAAGCGCGCGTACCGCAAGGGCGCGAGCGACACCAAGCTGCAGACCCGCTACCGCACCGACCCGCTGATGGGCGGCACGGGCATGAACATGAACTTCGTCTCGGTGGTCCCCGAGGTGGCGTCATGAGCAGCGTGCGCCTGGGCATGGTCATCGACACCGCGCTGTGCGTCGGGTGCTCCGACTGCGTGGTGGCGTGCAAGACGGAGAACGACGTGCCCGAGGGCTACTGCCGCGACTGGATCGCGGAGGCCGTGCGCGGCGAGTTCCCCACGGTGGGCCTGGAGATCCGCTCCGAGCGCTGCAACCACTGCGACTCGCCTCCGTGCGTGAGCTGCTGCCCGACGGGCGCCAGCCACGTGCACAGCTACGGCGGCGTGGTGCTGGTCGACCACGACAAGTGCATCGGCTGCAAGGCGTGCATCGCCTCGTGCCCCTACGACGCGCGCTTCAGCCACCCCGAGGGCTACGCCGACAAGTGCACCTTCTGCATTCACCGCGTGGAGAAGGGCCTGCAGCCCGCGTGCGTCTCGGTGTGCCCGACCCACTGCATGCACTTCGGCGACTTGAACGATCCGCAGAGCGAGGTCTCGAAGCTCCTGCGCTCGCGCCCCAACCACGCGCTGCTGCCCGAAGCGGGCACGCACCCCAACGTCTACTACCTCACCAAGAGCTGACCCATGCTCGAGCTCACGTCCAACCGACACAACCCCGGGATCGACCCTGCCCTCCACGCGTGGGGGTGGGAGATCCCCGTCTACCTGTTCCTCGGCGGCATGGTCGCCGGCCTGCTGGTGCTGGGCGGGCTCCACATCCTGAAAGGCCGCAACCAACCGCAGCAGGAGGCGTACCCCTGGGCGCCGATGCTCGGCGTGGTGCTGCTGAGCGTGGGCATGGGCGCGCTGTTCCTCGATCTCGGCCACAAGCTCTACGTGTGGCGCCTGTACCTGACCTTCGAGCCCACCTCGCCGATGTCGTGGGGCGCGTGGATCCTGTTGCTGGTGTACCCGGCGTTGATGCTCGCGGCCTTGCTCAACCCGCCCGAGAAGGTGCCC
>JBBRUE010000556.1:0-5217 GCA_038248085.1 Myxococcales bacterium
GATCTCCGGCAAGGGCCGCGCGGCGGTCGCCATGGCCGGCCGCCTCGGTGACGGCTGGTGGTTCCACGAGCAGGTCGGGAAGTTCGTCACCGGCACCTGGTACAAGAAGGAGTTCCCCGCCTGGGTGAAGACCTTCAACGACAAGAAGCTCCCCGACGCCTACCAGGGCAAGCGCTGGGAGCTTTTGGGCAACCCGAAGGAGTACCTCGGCGAAGACGAGCGCCCCTTCGAGTCGGACTGGTACGGCATGGGGAAGACCTTCCCCCACTCGCTCTCGGGCGGGCTCCCCTCGCCCGGCCCCCAGTCGTACAGCGCGCTGGCCTCGTCGCCGATGATGAACGAGGTGGTGGTGGAGTTCGCGAAGGCGGCGATCGACGGCGAGCAGCTCGGCAAGGACGAGGTGCCCGACCTGCTCAGCGTCAGCTTCTCGCCGCTCGATCGCACCTACCACCTGTACGGCCCGACCTCGTGGGAGATGCAGGATCACCTGATGCGGCTCGACAAGGCCCTCGGCGAGCTGATCGCCGCGGCGGAGAAAGCGGCGGGCGGCAAGGCCAACCTGCTCGTGGTGCTCACCGGCGATCACGGCGGCGCCAACATTCCCGAGGAGTGGGCCTCGATCGGCCTCGACGGGCTGCGCGTGCCACCGGCGACGCTGCAGAAGGGGCTCAACGACGAGCTCGAGAAGCGCTTCGGCGTGCCCGCGCTGGTCGCGGCGATCGAAGAGGTCGACGTGTACCTCGACTGGAAGGCCCTCGAGGCGAAGAAGCTCGACGTGGTGGTGGTGCGGCGCGCGGCGGCGGCGTGGCTGGCGAAGCACAGCGACCTGCAGACCGCGGTTTCGCGCGACGACCTCGCCACGGCCGACGCCTACGGGTTGGGGCCGGCGCTGCGCAACTCGTTCCACCCCGATCGCAGCGGTGACGTGCTGATGGTGATGAAGCCGTTCCACGTGCTGGAAGGCGAGAAGGCGGGCACCTCGCACGGCACGCCGTGGAGCTACGACAGCGAGGTGCCGATCTTCCTCTTCGGCAAGAGCATCAAGCCGGGGGTCTATGGTTCGAACGTGCAGCCGATCGATCTCGCGCCGACGGTGAGCGCGATCCTCGAGATGGGCGCGCCGGCGAGCAACGAAGGCCACGTGCTCACCGAGGCCGTCGGGCTGGCGAAGTGACGCAGGCCCCGCTGGTCACCCTCGTCGACGACGCGCTCGAGCCGAAGACCTTCCGGCAGCTCCACGCGGCGATCGTCGGGCTGGGCCGGGAACGGATCGTCGCCGGCTACCAGACGACCTTCTGGTTTCCCTTCGCCGACGCGCCGAGCAACCTCGTCGAGCGCGCCGTGTCTTCGTTGAAGGCGCACGTCCCCGCGAAGCAGCGCCAGAAGGTGATCGGCGTCGAGTGGTGGCTCTCGCGCATGCGCACCTCGAACGTGAAGGTCGACTTCCACCGAGATCGCGACAACGCGCGGTGGGACGAGAAGCGGGAAGAGCGGAACCCGGTGCTCTCGTCGGTGCTGTACCTCAACCGCTGCCGCGGAGGCCTCCTCGCGGTCACCACGCAGCCGCCCAACCCGCGCAACCCGGCGTTCGCCCCCGACGTGCACGACTTCGACTTCGTCGAGCCGCGCGCCAACCGCTTCACCTTCTTCGACGCCCGGTACACGCACGGCGTGCTCGACGCGCAGAACCAGCTTCCCGGACGGCGGCTCCCGACCGAGCGCACCTGGCGCCTGGCGATCGCAGTGAACTTCTGGGCAGAACGCCCCTGGGGCGTCCCCCTGTTCCGGGAGGTGTCGCACTACCGGGCGCTGGCCCTCAGCGGCCGCCGCGGGGTAAATCAGCAGGGATGAGGTGGCTCGCGATCAGCCTGGCGGTGACGCTGTCCGCCCTCGCGCGCGGCGCCGAGCTCGTGCCCGCCGACGTCATGCTCGCCAGTCCGCACGACGGCGATCCCTTCACCATCGCCGAGTCGGGCCGGCTGAGCATCACCGTGGGCCACGCCTTCTCACAGGCCGAGGTCATCCAGCGGATCAGCTACCTGCTGGCCTACTGGAAGAAGCGCTTCAACATCGCCAGCGAGTGGCGCGGCAACCGGGTGTTCCTCTCGGGAGCGATCTACGGGATCAAGATCGAGGCGCTCTTCGCCGTCTCCGAGTCATCCGTGACCGGCTTCGCGCGCGACCCGGGCTGGCCCTGGCGCGGCCAGGTGATGGGGTACGTCGATCGCAAACTCAAGAAGTATCTGCACCCGACCTACGACGATCCCTGAGCTCGCCTACACCGAACCACCTCCTGCGCAGCGCGCGCACCTGATCTCGCGATCGCTCCGGAGGCGGTAAATCGGCCTCAGAAAACTCTGCCTTTACAGGCGGTTCGCGCTGATCAGAATGGGCGACTGCATGTCGGAGATGCCCAAAGTCTCGACGGAGGTCGTACCTCCACCTCCACCGAATCAAGGTGGTCGACCCTTCACGCGCTTTCACGAGCGGTTGATGGCGGAGGAGCTCACCGGGCGGGTGGCGGACGGCCAGTCGCGGGTGATGCGGGCGGTGGCCGAGGCCAAGGTCGATCTCAACCCCCACCAGCTCGAGGCGGCGGTCTTCGCGATGGACTCGTTGTCGCGCGGCGGCTGCATGCTGGCGGACGAGGTCGGGCTGGGGAAGACGATCGAAGCCGGCATCGTGATGGCGCAGCTGGCGACCGAGGGGAAGAACCGCATCCTCGTGCTGGCGCCGGCGACGCTGCGCTCGCAGTGGCAGCAGGAGCTCAAAGAGAAGTTCGACCTCGACTCGATCGTCGTCGATGGCCGCACCATTCGGGCCACGGGCAACGCCTTCGATCAGCCGGTGCCGGTGGTGATCGCCTCGCACCCCTTCGCCGCGTTCCGCCAGGAGCTGGTCTCGCAGATCCAGTGGGACCTGGTGGTGATCGACGAAGCGCACCGCCTGCGCAACGCGCACAAGCCGAGCAACAAGATCGGCAAGGCGCTCAAGCTGGCGCTGGGCAAGTCGCCCAAGCTGCTGCTGACCGCCACCCCGCTGCAGAACGCGATGTCCGAGCTGTTCGGGCTGATGTCCATTCTCGACGAGGCGATCCTCGGCCCCGAGGAGGCGTTCCGCGCGCACTACCCGATCGACCCCGAGCACGGCGGGCTCACCGACCAGGCGCAGAAGGAGATCCGCGCGCGCATCGGGCCGTCGGTGCAGCGCACCTTGCGCCGGCAGGTGCGCGAATACGTGAAGTATACGAACCGCCGCTCGGTGGTCGAAGACTTCACCCCGAGCCCCGAAGAGTTCTCGCTCTACGAAGACGTCAGCGAGTACCTGCGGCGCAACGAGTGCTCGGCCATCGAGCCGGGCAAGCGCACGCTGTTGACGATGGTGTACCGGAAGCTGCTCGCCAGCTCGACCTTCGCCATCGCCCCCACGCTGCGCAAGCTGTCGGAGACGCTGGAGAACCGGCTCAAGGCCGCCAAGCTCGGGCAGTCGGCGACGCAGCTGCTGCTCCACGAGCCGGAGGAGACCAAGACCTTCGCCGAGGAGCCCGAGGAGTGGGACGAGGAAGCCAAGCCGCGCGGCAACGTGATCGCGAACATGGAGCGCGAGGTGTGGGAGCTGCGCCGCTTCGCGGACCGCGCCGACAACATCAAGGTGAACTCCAAGGGCGAGGCGCTCACGCGCGCCATCGACCGCGTCTTCACCGTCGCGCGCGCGCACCAGTGGCCTGAGAAGGCGGTGATCTTCACCGAGAGCAAGCGCACGTTGGAGTATTTGTTCAACCTGCTCACCGAGCACGGCTACGCGGGGAAGATCTGCAAGCTGACCGGTGACGCGGGCACGCCCGAGGCGCGGCGCGACCTGGTGCGGCAGTTCAAGGACGAGAAGCAGATCCTCCTGATGACCGAGGCCGGGGCGGAGGGGTTGAACCTCCAGTTCTGCAACCTGGTGGTGAACTTCGACCTGCCGTGGAACCCGCAGCGCGTCGAGCAGCGCATCGGCCGGTGCCACCGCTACGGCCAGCAGCGCGACGTGCTGGTCCTCAACTTCTTGAACCGCAGCAACGCGGCCGACGCGCGCCTGTACGAGCTGCTCGAGCGGAAGCTGAACCTCTTCGACGGGGTGTTCGGGGCGTCCGACGAGATCCTCGGCGCGCTGGAGAGCGGCGTCGACTTCGAGAAGCGCGTGCTGGAGATCTACCAGTCGTGCCGGCTGCCCGAGGAGATCAACGCGGCCTTCGACGCGCTGCGGAAGGACCTCGAGACCCGCATCGACCAGCGCATGACCGAGACCCGCGCGACGCTGATGGAGCGGTTCGACGGCGACGTGCGCAAGAAGCTGCGGGTCGCCAGCGACGCCGCGCGCGAGGCGGTCAGCAAGCGCAAGCAGGCCGAGAAGAACTTCACCGGCTCGGTGCTCGGCACCGCGACCGTGGGGCGCCGCCAGCTCGCCCTCGCCGCCAAGGAAGTGCGCGCCCGCACCCACGACGCGGTCACCTCGCTGGTGCTCGACGGGTCGACGCTGCCGGCGAAGCTGGGCCACCTCCAGGGCAAGGAGGGCTGGTGGTACGCGTACCGGTTCGAGATCACCGGCCTCAAGCCCGAGGAGCGGGTGGTGCATGTGGTGTGCACCAAGTACGGCGAGGGCTTCCGCGTGGTGCCGTGGCAGGACTCCGATGTGCTGGCGAAGGCCTCGGCGCGCGAAGACGACAGCCGCCTGCCGCCGCCGAACCTGCCGACGCTGGAGCACGAGAAGGTGCTCATGGCCGCGAAGGACGAGATCACCCGCGCCGCCGAGCGCAAGAACATGTTCGAGCTCGACGCCGCGAAGGATCGCGCCGACCGGTTCGCCGAAGACTGCCTGTTCTCGCCCCGCCAGCAGGTCGATCGCTCGCGCGCCGAGTGGGAAGAGGCGCGCGTTCGGGTGTTGGCCGTCGAGGACCCCACCGAGCGCATGAAGGTGCGGGCGACGGCCGAGCGACTCGAGCGCGAGTACCGCCGCAAGCTGCAGCAGCTCCGCCAGGCGGAAGACGCGAAGTACACCGAGAAGGACCGCACGCTCGCCGCGCTCGCGCAGAAGGCGAAGGTCGTCACCAGCCGCACGCTCGTGGCGTCGTCATATTTCTGGATCGAGTGAGTTGAAGCGGGCCCTGCCGGCCCCTCAGGCTTCGAGCGCCTCGATGGACGCGCGCAGGGCGAGGGGGATCGGCGTCTTCTGACC
>JBBRUE010000557.1:0-5211 GCA_038248085.1 Myxococcales bacterium
CGGGCGCGTGAGCCACGCCGAGCTCGTGGCCGCGTACCGCAGCGCGGACGTCTTCGTGTCGATGTCGGAGCACGAGGGCTTCGGCGTGCCCCTCGTCGAGGCGATGGCCGCCGACCTGCCGGTGCTGGCCTTCGGCGCGGCGGCGGTCCCGGAGACGATGGGTGGGCGCGGCATCGTGTTCGACGAGAAGCACTTCGCTGCGCTCGCGGAGTTGGTGCAGCTGGTGACCACCGACGTCCCGATGCGCACCAGGGTCATCGAAGGCCAGCGCGAGCGCGTGGCGGAGCTCTCGTTCGACGCGACCTGCCGGGCGATGCGCCTCGCCCTCGCTCCCCCGGGTGGGGCGGGGAAGCGTTCCCGGCGGCGTCGCGTCGCGCTCGTCGTGCAGCGGTACGGCGAAGACATCACCGGGGGCGCGGAAGCCCACGCCCGGCAGGTCGCGCAGCACCTCGCGCCGCAGGTCGACGTCGAGGTCCTCACCACCTGTGCGACCGATCACCTCACCTGGGCGAATGATCTCCCCGCCGGCGTCTCCGTGGACGGGAAGGTCACGGTGCACCGCTTCCCCGTCCGTCGCCCGCGGCGGATGCGCGAGTTCAACCGGCTCTCGGATTCGCTCTTCGGCAAGCCGCTCGACTTCGTGACCGAGACCCACTGGATCGCCGAGCAGGGCCCCAGTGCGCCCGGGCTCCTCGACGCGATCGCGGCGCGGGCGAACGAGTTCGACGCCTTCCTCTTCTTCACCTACCTCTACGCGCCGACGGCGTGGGGCGTGCCGCTGGTGGCGAAGAAGGCCCTGGTGGTGCCGACGGCGCACGACGAGGCCCCGCTCGGGTTCGGCGCGTTCGCCGACGTCTTCGAGCGCCCGCGCGCGCTGCTCGCCAACACCCTCGAGGAGGTCGCGCTGATCGAGCGGCGCTTCCCGGCGGTGACGAAGCGGCGGGTCGTCGGGGTGGGCATCGAGCCGTTGAAGGGGAAGCCGCAGCGCTTCCGCGAGCACTTCGGGCTCACCGGCCCGTACCTGCTCTACGTCGGGCGCATGGAGGCGGGGAAGGGTGTGCTCGACCTCGTGCGCCGGCACCAGGCGCTCGTCAGCGCATTCCACGACGCGCCGGCGCTGGTGCTGGCCGGCGCGGGCGACGTTCGGCCGACCGGGACACGGGTGGTGTGCGTGGGGCGCATCGACGAGCAGGCGAAGTGGGACGCGTTGACCGGCGCCCTCGGCGTGGTGGTGCCCAGCCGCTACGAGAGCCTCTCGTTGTTGACGCTCGAGGCCTTCGCGGTCGGCACGCCGGTGCTCGGCAACGCGGCCTCCGAGGTCGTGCGCGGGCAGCTCGAGCGCAGCGGCGGCGGGGTGTCGTTCGATCTCGAGGATGATTCCAGTTTCCGCGAGGCCGTCCGTCGCGCGGGGGCCGAACGCGAGACGCTGGGCCAGGCAGGGAAGAAGTACGCCACGAAGTACCGGTGGGACGCGGTCGTGCGCGCGTACCTCGAAGAGATCGACGCACTGCGGAGCACGTCATGAAGCTGATGGGCAAAGACATCACGTCGGCGAAGGTGATGGCGTTCGTGGGCGAGCGGCTGGCGGCGCGCGGGCTCTCGACGCCGTCGGAGACCGACCTGACGCCGGAGGGTGTCGAGGCGCGGGTCGACCCGCTGTCCTTCAATCTTCACGCGCTCGAAGACAACGCCGACGCCACGCGCGCCTTGCCGCTCGAGACCCACCGCGAAGGGCTTGCGGGCCGGGCGGTGGTGCTGGCGAAGCGGCTGTTCCGAACCGCGGGGCAGATCTTCATCAACGAGGCGCTCGGCCGGCAGCGGGTGTTCAACGGGCACGTGCGCGACTCGTATGCCCAGCTCTCGGCCGAGGTGCTTCGGCTGCGGCAGCGCGTCGCCGAGCTGGAGAAGGTCGAGAAGCCGGTCGCCCCGAAGGTGCCGGTGAAGACGGCCGAGGCGAAGCCTCCGCCGCGCGTGAAGGTGAAGGCGGTGACGAAGAAGCCGACCCGGCCCGTCACGGCGCCGCCCTCCGCGCCGCGCCCTCCGCCGCGCAACTCGCGCCGCGGAACGTGATCGACTCGCCGGCGACCATCGTGTTGAGCGCGGCGGCTCTCTCCGGAGCAGGGGACGGCAACGCTGATGGAGAAGTTCTCAACGCGGGAGGACCGGCGCAGTTGGCGGTGCGGCGAGGAGCGTGCCTGCGCTGCGCGAGGCAGTCGGGGAGGTGATCAGCCGTGCCCCGACGTGCCACACCATCTCGGTGCACAGCAGAAGCAGAGAAATGTCCCCCTTCGCTGACCGGTATGGCAAGTGGGGCCCATGCACATTCGCGTGATGTCACGTCGCCTTGTGAAAATTCCGTGCGGTTCATCGACGCGAGTCACCTTCACTTCCGTCATTGCGCTCATGTTGTGTGCGATGGCTGGAAGCGCCAGTGCTGCAAAAGGTTCGGAAAAACCCGTCGTCTACAAAGGCACGGCGTTTTCGTTCACCCACCCCAAAGCGTGGAAGGTCGATGCGCAGTACGCCCCGAGCGTGCACATCGTCTTCAAGCGGCACCAGAAGACCTTGATCGATGTGATGGTGGCGTTCTCCAACGTCGCCCTGACTTCGGAGAAGCAACTCAAGGATGCGCTCGTCGCGTCCTTGATGGATTCGGATCAGGTCTCGGTCGACAAGACCACTTCCGAGCTCGGTCAGGTCAAAGGGCACGGGCTGACGCTCTCGGCGCAGATGCATGCACCTGAGCTGGAAGGCCCGATTCAGCTCGTTTCCTTTTCCAGCGAGCAGGTCCTCAAGGTGAATGGAGACACCAAGGCGTTGGTGGTGATGGGCTACTATTCGTCTGCCGCAAGCGGTGACAGCGCCCTGACCCAGGACGAGCGCACTGCCCTGGACGAATTCTTCAAGTCGCTGAAGTTGCGCTAAGTCAGAGCTGAAGAGCAGGCACAGCGGGGCACGGGCAAACCGCTCAGTCGTAGTCGTAGGTGACGTTGAGGTACGGGTCGTTCGTGCTGGTGCCCTGGTTGAAGGTGCCGAACGAGCACCAGTCGTAGGTCGTGCCGCTGTTGACGAGCGTCGCGGTGCGCAGCAGGTACTGCGAGCGATTGCCGCGGGCGACGCGGTTGAGGAAGTCGTCTTCCACGGCGGGGAGGACCGAGACGGTCTTGAGTTGCAGCGTGGCGGTGGTCGAGAGCACGTACTGCCGGTTGCCGAGGTTCGCGGTGGCGCAGTCGGCTGAGCTGAGGCTCGCGCCGTAGTTGACGTGCCACGCCTGGATCGAGCCGCCGAAGGCCGTCGCGAAGGGGTCGCCGCTGCAGGCCACCTGCTGGGCGTTGAGCGTCGCGGCGGTGAGGTTCACGTTGGCCAGCGTGCCCAGGGGCGTCAGGTCGAAGCTCAGGTAGCCGCGGTAGATCTCCCCGTTCGAGGGGCGATCACCGGCCACCGCGATCGCCGCGCCCGCCGTGAGCACGACGGTCGATGAGGTGCACGCCGCGTTGGCGTAGAGGTACCCGTCGAGCGCCGACGTGCCGCCGCTGTTGGTCTCGCCCGACGCGTAGAACCGGGTGGTCGCCAGGCGTCTCATGCGGAAGGTGCCGTTGTATTGGACGAGGTGGTTGCCGGCGAGATCGGTCGCCCCGGTGCCGATCACGAACGTGACCTGGGCGTTGTTGGGGAAGGCCGTGGGCGGCGCGTAGGTCATCGTGCCCCGGTTCCACGAGAAGGTGCCGCCGTTGTAGCCAGCCGGGTTGGTGATGGTGAACGCTCCCTGCACCGCGGCCTGGCTCATCGCCTCGCTGAAGGTGATCGAGATGGGGGTGGCGACGAACTTGCTGACGAAGCGGGGCACGCCGATGGCGTTCTTCGTCGGGGCGGTCGAGGTGACCGTCGGCGACGTGGTGTCGGGCACCGCCGCGGTGGTGAAGCTGAAGGTGAAGGCGCTGGCGAGCGCGTTGTTGGCGTCGTCGTGCGCCCCGGTGGCCAGCGTCACCGCGTACGCGCGACCGAGCTGCAGGTCGGCCGCCGGCCGGCACACCATCAGCGTGCGCGCGGCGTTCCAGGTGAAGGCGCAGGTGACGGCCGGGTTGGCCGAGAAGGCGCTCTGGGTGGACGCCTGGTCCATCGGCTCGCTGAAGTTGAACTCGAGGGTGGTGTTCGCCGGCACGTTGGTGTCGCCGATGCCCGGGGCCGAGCTGACCACGGTGGGCGGCGTGACGTCGGGCGGCGTCGCGGTGCGGAAGCCGAGCGTCGTCGGGCCCAGCGGGTTGCCGGCCACGTCAGCGCCCGAGACGGCGATGGAATAGTCGGTCGCCGCCGCCCAGTCGCTCACCGGCGCGCTGAAGGTGACCGTGCGATCCCCGTTGGTCCAGGTCGCAGCGCCCGGGTCGTAGTCGGGGGCGATGGTCAGGCTGAGCGCGTTCACGCTCATCGGCTCGTCGAAGGTGAGGCTCAGATCGGTCGTCACCACGACGCTGCCGGCGTCGGGCGCGGGCGTCGACGCCGTCAACACCGGTGGGGTGGTGTCGGGCGGCGTGCCGGTGGTGAAGCCGAAGCGCGTCCCCATCGGCAGCAGGTTGCCCGAGGGGTCGCTCCCGGTGAGCGTGACCGTGTACGTCGTCGTCGCCGCCAGCGAGGCGGTGGGCGAGAGCGAGAGCTCGGTGTTGTTGTTGGCCCAGCTCGAGGCGCCCAGCGCCACGGGCGGTGCGATCGCCACCTGCACCGAGGTGGGGTTCATCGGCTCGCTGAAGCCGATGGTGAAGCCGCTGTTGACGGGCACTGCGGTCAGGCCGTCGCTGGGCACCGACGAGGTCATCGCCGGCGCCGTGGTGTCGGCCATCGACGCGGTGGTGAAGCTGAAGGCGAAGGGCGGGGTGATGGCGTTGTTCGCGAGATCGCGGCCGGTGACGGTGAAGCCGTACTGCTGCCCGAAGGCGAGCGCGCTCGTCGGCCGCAGGGTCAGCACGGTGTTGGCCGCGATCCACGTGGGCGGGTCGAACGCGATGTTCGGCGCGCTGAGGTACAGCACGCTGGACGGATCCATCGGCTCGCTGAAGATGATCTCGATGGTCGAGGCGACCGAGATGTTGGTGCTGTCGGCCGACGGCGTGGTGCGCTGGACCACGGGGGCCTCGGTGTCGACGACGCCCGCATCACCGCCACCACCGCCGGTCGTCCCGCCTCCCGTGCCGCCACCGGTCGCGCCGCCGCCCGTGC
>JBBRUE010000558.1:0-5206 GCA_038248085.1 Myxococcales bacterium
GTGCCAGTGCCGCCGCCCGTACCGGTGCCCCCGCCCGTGCCGGTGCCGCCCCCCGTACCGGTGCCGCCGCCCGTACCGGTGCCGCCGCCCGTACCGGTGCTGCCGCCCGTGCCGATGCCGCCGCCGCCGGCGAACCCGCCACGGCACTCGCCCATGACGCAGACCTGGTTGGTCGCGCAGTCAGTGAAGGTGGTGCACTGCTTAACAGGCGGGCTGCACGCGACGAGCGTGGCCGCGAGGAGGGTCGCGAAGATCAGTTGCTTCATGTGGCGTGCGGACTCCTGAGAATGCCCCTTTAAACCGGGCGGACCCTATTCGCAGGGCGGCGGCGAAGTCCATGCCCGGCCGGGCGTCACACGCCGATGATCAGGAACACCGCGGCGACCATGAAATCGAGGAGCAGGCAGCCCATGCACGCCTCGACGACGCCGGTGGTGACGGCCTCCCCGACCGCGCTCGCGCCGCCTTTCGCGCGGAGCCCCCGCAGCGACGCGGCCACGGGGATGAACGCCCCGCAGACGATCGACTTCACCAACGCGCAGGCCACGTCGCCGGGGTCGACCATCGCCGGGTCCATGAACGAGCCGCCGTCGACCCCGAAGACGAAGGTGAGCGTGAACACCGCGGACAGCGTGGCGAAGAACGTGCCGACCACCGTGAGCAGGGGGAGCGTCAGGGTCGAGGCGATGATGCGCGGCGCCACCAGCTCGGCGAGCGGGTCGGCGGCGGACAGCTCGAGGGCCTCGATCTGCTCGTTGACCGACATCGCACCCAGCTCGGCAGAGGTCGAGGCGGCCTGGCGCGAGGCGGCGAGCAGCGCGGTGAGCATCGGGGCGAATTCGCGGAGGATGAGCTCGAAGTACGCCGGCCCGACGACGGTGATGTTGCCGGTGTATTTGCGCGCCTGGGCGTAGGCGATGGTCACCATCACGGTGCCGAAGAACGCGAGACCGGCGCCGATGAGGAGGCTCGATTGCGAGCCGAGCTCGGCCATGTGGCGCAGCACCTCGCGGCCGGCGACGCCTTCGCGGCGGGCGCTCTTGATCGAGCGGGTGAAGAGCAGCGCCTGGGCGCCGACGGTGTGCACCACGCTCATCGAGCCGTCACCCGGGCGAAGAAAGTTCCCTCTCCCTGCGCAGCGGGGGGAGGGTCAAGGTGAGGGGCGACCTTCAGGACCCGCTCCTCGCTGCGCAGCGAGAGGGGATTGGGGGCCCTCATCCGAGGAGCCTCGCGAGCAGTGGGGTGAGCAGGAAGTCGAGGGTGAAGATGGCCGCGCAGCTGGTGACGACAGCCGCTGCGGCGGCCTGGCCGACCCCGCGTGCGCCGCCCGAAGCCCGCAGCCCGGCCGCGGTGGACACCACGGCGATGGCCAGGCCGAAGGCGGTCGTCTTGGTGACGCCGCCGGCGAGGTCGCCCCAGGTGAGCATGTCGGAGAACGCGCGGAAGAAGACGCGCACCGGGAGGTGGAGCGTGAAGTACGCAGCCACCGCTTCCCAGAGGATCGCCATGAGGAAGGTCGAGGTGGTGAGCGCCATCACCGAGACCACGCTGGCTACGACCCGCGGCGCCACGAGGATGCGGAAGGGGTCGAGCGAGATGCCGCGCAGGCCTTCGATCTGCCCGTTGACGGTGAGCAGCGCGAGCTCGGCGGCGTTGCGGGCCCCGATGCGCGCGGCCATCACCAGGCCCAGGAGCAGCGGGCCGAACTCCCACAGCAACGCGAAGCCCGCGGCCCAGCCGGTGTAGAGCCGCGCGCCGAACTTGGTGGCGTAGACGCCGGCCTGGAGCACCACGGTGGCGCCGATGAGGGTGGCGGCCCCGAGCGACAGCGGCAGCGAGCGGTACCCGAAGAGCACCAGGGCGCGGCTGAGCTCGCCGAGGTCGAGGCCGCGGAGATGGAGGATCGTCCGCCCCAGGACCATCACGTTCGCGCCGACGAGGCGCAGCAGCCAGAGCGTGAAGGCGCCGAGGGTGCGGAACGGGTTCAACATCGCGCTCCCCGGGGGGAACGGGGCGCCACGGCGCGCTTCACGACTGCACCTCGCCATTCACGAGGCGGATCGCGCGATCGACCGGCAGCGCGACGAGCGGGTCGGGCAGGGCGACGATCAGGGTCTTGCCTTCCGACACCTCGAGCAGCAGGTCAGCGATCGATTTCTCGGTGACCGGGTCGAGCCCGGCGAAGGGGTCGTCGGCGATCAACACCTGGGGCCGGGCGACGATCGCGCGCGCGACGCCGGCGCGCTTCTTCATGCCGCCCGACAACGTCTCCGGGTGCTTGTGCGCGGCCCGGGTCAGCCCCACGCGCTCGATCGCCGCGGCGGCGCGCTCCTGGGCCTCGGCTTCGGGCACGCGACGCTTGCGCAGCGGCAACAGCACGTTCTCGATCACCGTCAGCGAGTCGAACAAGGCGTCGCTCTGGAACACCATGCCGAAGGCGACCTGCGCGTCCCTCCGGGCCCGGGGCGAGCGGCTGGCGACGCTCACGTCGTCCCACTGCACCTCTCCACTGCTGGGGAGCGCGAGCCCGGTGAGGCACTTGAGCAGCGAGGTCTTGCCTCCACCGGCAGGGCCCCACAGCACGGTGCGGCTCCCGATGGGGAAGTCGAGGGTCACGGCCTCGAGCGCGTGGACGGCGCCGAAGTGCAGGCTGAGGTGGTGCGTCGACAGGCGCATCGGCGGGCGCACGCTAGTACGCTTCGCCGCCATGCTCTTCAGACTCGCGCTGGTGACTGCGTTGTGGGCGCTGCCGGCGGCGGCCGATTGTTACGCCGACTCCGAGTGCGGCGGGGGCAAGTGCCGGAACTCGAAGTGCACCACCTCGGGCGGCGAGTGCTACGCGGACTCCGAGTGCGCCGGCGGGAAGTGTCGCAACTCGAAGTGCACCACCGCGGGCGGCGAGTGCTACTCCGACTCCGAGTGCGGCCGTGGCAAGTGCCGGAACTCGAAGTGCACCACCGGCGGTGGCGAGTGCTACTCCGACTCCGAGTGCGGTGGCGGGAAGTGCCGCAACTCGAAGTGCACCACTGCGGGGGGCGAGTGCTACTCGGACAGCGAGTGTGGCGGCGGCAAGTGCCGGAACTCGAAGTGCACGGTCACCACGAAGTGAGCGCGCTCCGGTTCGTCGTCCTCGGCCTGCTGCTCGCCGGCTGTGGCCCGGTCGATCTCTGCGCGAACGTGCCCTGCAGCGAGGGCCGGGTCTGCGTGGTCAAGGGCACCGAGAAGGTCGCCTGCGAGGTCCCCGACGCCGGAGCGCCGTGATCACTTCTTGAGGAAGCGCTTGATCGACACCTTGCGGAAGCCGCGCCACAGCTGACGCACGACCGCGGTGCTGAACAAAAACACCGTCGCCGCGATGCCGAGCACGCCCATCACCGGTACGCCCCAAATCTCGAAGGGCTTGTTGGCGAAGGCGATGAAGGTGCCGATGATGAAGCCGCACGCGCACAGCCCGGTGAAGGCCACCACCGCGAAGGCGCGGAGGTTGTTGTTGAGCTCCGACATCTGCTCGGCCTTGACGGTGACGGTGAACTTCCCCGATTCCATGTCGAGGAGGATCTGCTGGAGCTGGAGCGGCAGCTCGTCGGCCGCGCCCTGCAACCGCAGCAGGGTCTTCAGCAGGTTGCCCTGGAGGTTCGACGGATCGTAGCGATCGCCCAGCAGCCGCTTGGCGTAGGGCATGAAGATGTCGCTGATCGGCATGTCCGGGTACAGCGAGCGCAACACGCCCTCGATGGCGATCGACGCCCGCGAGAGAATGGCGAACTCCTTGGGGATGCGGATGCGGTACTTGACCGCGAGGTTGAGGATGTCGGCGAGGAGGTGCTTGGTGTCGATGTCCTTGAGCGAGGTCGGCAGGTAGGTGCCGAGGATCGCGTCGATGTCCTTGCGGAAGGCCATCAGGTTGGTGCGCGCGTCGGGAGTGCCCAGGCGGTAGAGGATGCGGGCCGTCGACTCCGAGTCCTTGAGGCCGATGGCCAGCACCAGCTGCACCAGGGTGTCCTGCATCTGGCGGGTGACGCGGCCGACGAGGCCGAAGTCGATGATGCCCAGCACCGGGCCCTCGAGCACCAGCAGGTTGCCGGGGTGGGGGTCGCCGTGGAACAGGCCGTCTTCGAAGAGCTGCTTGAACGCGCCCTCGAGGATGATGTTCGCCAGCTTCTTCTTGCCCTCGTCGTCGAGCCTGGCCTGGCCGAGCTTGGGGGCGTCGATGAACTCCATCGTCAGCACCGTGCGCGCGGTGAGCTCGTCGTAGACGCGGGGAATGCGGCTGTGGGTGACGCCCTGGTAGTTCTTGAAGAACGCGCGGATGTTCGCGGCCTCGTTGAGGAAGTCGAGCTCCTCGTGCACGGCCTTGTCGAACTCCTCGATGATGCCGGTGGGCGAGTAGATGCCGGCCTCTTCGATGACCGCCTCGAGCACGCGCGCGAGGTAGTGGAGCACCGAGAGATCGGCGCGCAGTTGCTCGGTGATGCCCGGGCGCTGCACCTTGACAATCACGTCTTCGCCCGACTTGGTCTTCGCGCGGTGGGCCTGGGCCATCGAGGCCGCGGCGCAGGGCTCGGGGGTGAACTCGGCGAAGACCTCCTCGAGTTCCCTGCCGAACGCCTCGCGGATCTGCGTTCGCACCTGCGCGAAGGGGAACGGGGGCACCTGGTCCTGGAGCGTCTCGAGCTCCTCGATCACCGCCCGCGGGAGCAGGTCGGCGCGCGTCGAGAGCACCTGCCCCAGCTTGACGAAGGTGGGGCCGAGGTCGGACAGCATGAGGCGGAAGCGGCGCGCGACGCTCGAGGCGCGGGCGGCCTCGGTGACCTCCGCGGTCTCTTCGGGCTTCCGCAGTCCGGTGCGGGCGAGGAAATCGGCGAAGCCGTAGCGGCCGGCGATCATCGAGATCTGCCGGATCCGGTTCAGGTCTTGAAATGCTTCGCGGATCACCGCGCGACCCAACCACGGGAAGGGGAGGGGGGCAAACCTCTCATCCCAGCTGATCAGCAGCCGCGAGGTTCAGCTTGAGCAGTTCCTCCATCGGGACGGGCGTGCGGGTGCGGGGCTGATCGGCAGGGACGTCGGCGAAGAGCGGCGGGTCGAACTGGAAGCCGTGATCGGGCGAGAGGGCGGCGACGTCGTGCTGCCAGCCTTCCCAGCGGAGGTCTTCGTAGAAGCCGGCGAGGTCGCCGCGGAGCAGGAAGACCACCCGCGAGGAGTA